>JBKPBJ010000386.1:0-7981 GCA_046726875.1 Verrucomicrobiota bacterium | reverse complement strand
AACGCGATGTTGCTCAACGAGTTCCTAAAAGAACATCACAAGGTTGCGGAAGAGGAAGCGACGATCACCGAGTTAAAGAGAGAAATTGCAAGCCTCACTGCGACGATCAAAGAGCAAGCTGCGCAAATTCAGAAAGTGAGCGCGCAAATTCAAACCAGCAAAGCTGGCCGACAAGTCGCAAGCAGAGATTAAATTACGCGTAGCGTCAAAGATCTGAGATTCCTCGATTCCGCTCGGAATGACAGACCCGCCTGCCCCGCCGCGAAGAACTGGCGAATCAACACGGATGATTAGTGTCTATTCGTGTTCATTTGTGGTTACTGCTCTCCGGTATTTAGCTCGAAATTGATTTTTACGTCGTAGTGAGCGCCCTTGATTAGCCCCGTCGGCGGCGGATCAACGTGGCTGACTTGTTTCGCAACGGCCGCCACTGATTCATTCACTGTGGCGTTCTCGGACGGCGTGGCGATTTCGAATTTCGAAACGCGACCGTCCTTTTCGATTCGCACGTTCACGAGTGTCGAAATTTTTGCGCCCGAAGGGACGTTCGTAGTCGGCTGGATCCAGGCACTGTAAAAACGATCATGCAACATGTTGCCATACCAGCCAAATTCGGACCCACTGCTTCCGCCGCCAGCACTGCCGCTTTTGCCTGTTGATCCGCTTTGGCCGCTTCCGCTCTGAGACGCGGAATCCTTTTTTGCCAGAGTAATTTTGTCTTTTTTCTCGGATTTGGCGTTCGCTTTTGCCGGGCTCGGCTTGGGTTTTGCCGCCGGTTTTGGAGAAGCTTTCGCCATCAGCGGTTTCTTAGGAGTTGGTTTCGCGATCGGTTTTGGAGTCACCTTTGGTCGCAGCGCAGGAGTGGCACTCGGCTTCGCAGGTGTTGCTGTTGCCGTCGGTTTGGGAGTAGCTGATGCCAATTCGATTTCACTCTTCGCGGTTGTCACGACCGGCTTTTCATGTGGGGCTTCATCCTGTTCCGATCGGCTGGATTCAGTGTCAGTGGGTGGCTGTTTTGGTGATGGCAATTCCTGTTTTTCTGATTCGTCTGCGGACAGATCTCCCGAGCCACCTAACCACACGATGCTCTCTAGATTCGATGAGGCCCTCGCTGCCACACTCCAGCGGATCAGTCCCGCGATAAGCGCGACGTGCGCGAGCGCGATCAGGACCACGTTCCGCCAAAAGCGCGGATTCTTCGACATCCTCACTCTAACCACGAATGGACACGAATGGACACGAAGTCATAAGACAATTCGTTCCCATTCTAGTTTAGCTCGCTTGAAATTGAGGATCACACCGACACGCAAATTCGTGATCCGAAGGTAATTCAACATCAAACCACGCTCGTGATCAGCGATTCGATCGATCACCTTTGTGTCTACGACAACAGAATCAAAAGCGATCAAGTCTGGAACGAACAGTCCAACCTTGTGACCCTTGTATTGGATCGCGCAGCTAACAATTTGCAACACCTCCTGTTTGAGAAGCAGCTTATCCTCATTGGTGTCCATTAGTGTTCATTCGTGGTTGCTCTGGTGGCGATGCCGACCTTCATGATTCCCGCGCGTTGCAATGCGTCCATCACCCCGATTAATTTTTGCACGGGCAAATCGCGATCGGGGCGAACCACAACCGCGATATCCGGATTTGTCTGTTTCAACTGCACCAACTCTGTCGTCAGAGTTTCCAGGTCCATCACCTGATTATTGAATCGAATCGTGTCAGCGCGATCGATCGAGACGGTTTGCACATGCGACGTGTTGATGGGCGGATTCTTCGTGCCACTGGATGGGATCACCAGGTTCATGCTGCTTTCAAGCAGCGGCGTGGTAATCATGAAAATGATTAGCAACACAAACGCGAGATCGAGCAGCGGCGTGACATTGATCTCGCTCAATGTGGAGAGATTTTGGCGTTGCGAGTAACGGCGCATCACGAATTCTGAGTTCGACGTTCGGTGTTGGGCGTTGGGCGTTCGGCGTTTGCCGCCGACCTGAAACGTCCAACGCCCAACGCCCAACGCTCAACGCCCAATGGCAGAGAAGTGCTCATCGCCGAAAGGCCGATTCCCGGGAACCGTGATCGACGTATTTGTGCTCGAACTCGGACGCAAGCTCGGCGGCGAAATTGTCCATCTCCACGATTATGCCGCGGATGCTGGTGACGAGAAAATTATATCCGAACATGGCCGGGATGGCGACACAGAGCGCGGTGACAGTCGTGATGAGCGCGCCGGAGACGCCCGGCGCCATCGCGACGAGATTAGGCGAACCTGCTTCCGCGACTCCGGTGAACGCGTCCATTACGCCCCAGACCGTGCCCAGCAATCCGAGAAAAGGCGAACCGCTCACCGCAGTGGCGAGCAGAATCATCTGCGATTCGAGTGAAAGTGCCGTCTCGCCCACCGCGCGTTCCATCGCGGCGTTTACAGCGCCCATCTGCGCGGGCGAAATTTTGTCGGCGATCCCGAGGCGCGCGCGAAAGGTGTCATCCACTTCAGGCGAGCCGAGCAGATGAAATGTCATCTCCTCGCACCCAGCGCGATACACATTGAAGACGGGCGCACCGGGAAAGCGCGCATTTTTCTCAAACAGACGAAGCGGCTGTCGGTCTTTGTGAAAAGCAGCGAGAAAACGAGCGTTTTGTCTCCGCGCGAAGCGGATCACGCGCAGTTTTGTTATCATGATCGACCAACTGAAAATCGATGCGACAGCAAGAAGAGTGAGGACAATTTTTCCTGCGATCGTCGAGTGATCGAACGCAAACAGTAAACCGCCGCCGGCCGCTACGATATCCGGAACGAGCATTCCTGCGTCACCGGGATTAGTAATAACGCGGTTTTGCAGAAATGCCACCCGAAACGCGCTGTCATCCTGAGCGCAGCGAAGCGGAGTCGAAGGATCCCGCAAAACTACTTTCGAGTTCCGCCACTGGATTCCTCGACTTCGCTCGGAATGACGACTTGCCTCTTCGGATACGTCGGGTGCCTCTTTGCCGCCACGATAAATGCAGCACCAATGACAATCAGGAAAAACGAAAAGAATTGGCCGCGCGTGAAGGGCCCGATCAGTTCGGCGTCGGGTTCACGAAAATTTTCGATCACTATTCGAAAGATCGCGTAACCAATAAAAAACAATCCCGTCAAAACGCCATTGGGTTGGCGCGTGCGCGTCCGGACAAACCACAAAATTGCGAACAACGCGATGCCCTCAAAAAATGCTTCGTAAAGCTGCGACGGATGCCGCGGCGACAGAATCGAGCGTAACGCGTTCGCGACCTCTGGCTGATTGCGCACAGCACCGATGATCGCGTCCGGTGTGGTCAACGATGGATCGATTCGTGCGCACGCTGCCACGGCACGCTCAGCTTCCTGAGGATGATCGAGTAGTTCCTTCGGAAATTGCATCGCCCACGGAACATTCGCGATCCGCCCGAACAGCTCACCGTTAATGAAGTTCGCGCATCGTCCCAAGAACAATCCCACCGGCGCCGTTACGACGAGATTGTCGCCGAGGTTCAGCCACGAAATTTTATGACGGCGCGCGTAGTAAAGCGTGAACAGCAGCAGGCCCACCATTCCGCCGTGACTCGACATCCCGCCTTCCCAAACGCGCAAGATTGACAACGGCTCGCGCAACATTTCCGGCTTGTAGAAGAAAACGTAGCCGAGACGCCCACCAACGATCACGCCGAACAGCGCGCAACCGGTGATGAAATCGCCTACGCGTTGCGGCGGCAGATCGGCATAGCCGCGCTTGGACAACCAGAGAAAAAGAAAATAGCTGGATACAAACGCTGCCACATAAGCGAGCCCGTACCATCGCGGTCCGACGTTGTCGTAGATCCGGAAAATGATCGGATCAAGGTTGTGCAGATAGTACGCGAGCATTTGCGGCGCGATTGTGCGCGACGTTGTCTATCTACGCAATCAAACTGTAGCCGTTTCGCTGCGCGAAACGTGCGCGTCGCCCGCAGGGCGACGGCTACAGAAAACGCGGTGTGTTCAAAACCCTCCGCAAAAATGGTGCGGTGCGGCTGACACGGTTTTTCGCCACTTCTTCCGGCGTTCCGCAGGCGACCACTTGGCCGCCAGCTTCACCCGCTTCCGGCCCCAGATCCACGATGTAATCGGCTTCGGCGATCACACTCAGATTGTGTTCAATGACGATTACGGTGTTTCCTTCTTCAACGAGCCGATGCAGCACTTTGAGGAGCAGTTCGATGTCGGCCATGTGAAGGCCGATGGTCGGTTCCTCGAGCAAATACAATGTCGATCCCGGCTTGCGCATTTTTCGAATCCGTTCGTTCGCCGCGCGGCTCACTCCACGTTTCAATTGCGTCACCAGCTTAAGGCGCTGCGCTTCGCCGCCGCTTAAGGTGGGACTCGGTTGGCCGAGCTTCAGATACCCAAGGCCGGTATCGACCAGCAACGAAAGTGGACGGGCGATTTTCGGATGCGCTGAAAAGAATTGCGCGGCTTCTTCGATGGTCATTTCCATCACGTCTCCGATGGATTTCTCGTTGTAGAGAATCTCCAGCGTCTGCGGATTGTACCGTCGGCCGTGGCAATCTTCACACGAGACATAACTGCTGGGCAGAAAGTTCATCTCGAGCTTGATCACGCCCTGACCCTTGCACGTCTCGCAGCGCCCGCCCTCAGCATTAAACGAAAACCGGCTCGCCGAATAGCCACGCATCCGTGACACGGGCAATTGCGCGTAAAGGTTTCGAATTTCATCAAACACTTTCACGTAGGTTCCCGGCGTAGACCGCGAGGTCTTGCCGATTGGCGACTGATCGACTTCGTATACGGCTTCGATCTCCTGTGCGCCGCTCACGAGTTTGAAAAGATCACCATCGCCCGCGCGCTTTCTTTCGTTTAGCTGGTCGCGCACCGCGGGCCAAATTACGTCGTCCATTAACGTAGATTTGCCGCTGCCGGAGATTCCGGTGATCACCGAAAGCCTACCGACCGGGAAACGCACATCGATGTTTTTCAAATTGTTCGCGCGGGCCCCACGAATCTCGATCCAGTCTTCGACATCGCGCAGCGAACGGCGTGATCCCCGGATCGGGTGACACAGCGGCGACTTCAAGCATCGCGCGGTTTCGGAATTTGGATTTTTCTGGACATCGCTCAGCGTTCCGCTCGCCACCACCTCGCCCCCGTGAATCCCCGCGCGCGGCCCGAGATCGACGATGTGATCGGCGCGCCGCATCGTTTCTTCGTCGTGCTCGACCACGATCAATGAGTTACCCTTGTTTCGCAGTGTCGTGAGCGTTTCGAGTAAGCGCTGATTATCGCGCGGATGCAAACCAATCGTTGGTTCGTCCAGTACGTAAAGCACGCCACGCAAATTCGAGCCGAGTTGCGCAGCCAAACGGATTCGCTGCGATTCCCCGCCGCTCAACGTTTTCGCCGAGCGCCCAAGCGCGAGATAGCCAAGTCCGACGGTCTCCATGAAACGCAGTCGCTGTTGAATCTCGGGAATGAGACCGGCGGCTACCGTCTGATCTCTCCCTTTGAATCTTAGTTTCGCGATCGCGAGCGCTGCTTGACCCGCCGAGAGATCCGTGAACTGATCGATCGTATAACCTTGCACGCGCACATGACGTGCCGCCGCGTTCAAACGCGAGCCGTGACAACTTGGACATTCGCGCGCTTCGTCGATCCATTCGGATTCGCGTTCGGCGGCCAACTCGCTTTCCAAAACAGATTCGCCATCGCGGCTCGCTCCCGTTTGCAAATCGTGGTCCCAAATTTCGCCGAACCCGCCGCATTCTTCGCACATGCCGTGAGGGGAATTGAACGAGAACAACCGCGGATCAAGCTCCTCAAACGCGCGGCCGCAGTTCGGGCAACTCATCTCGGTGCTCACGACTGTAAGGCGATTTTTTGAATCGAGCAGACGCGCCGTGCCGCGCCCAATCTCAAGCGCGCGTCCGGTAATCTCGCGCGCACTAGCGATTCGCCGCCGATCGATCATGCCCACTACCACGTCAATAGTGTGTTCTTTGAAACGCTCTAATTTCCGAAACTGCGCGACCGGAACGAGCTTTCCATTCACATACAGAGTGTCGAATCCCTGGCGTTCTGCCCAGCGCCCCACTTCCGTGTGAAAACCTTTGCGCGCTTTCACCAGTGGCGCGAGCACCTTCAGTGGACCGCGTTTTGCAGTCGCCTCGATCTGTTTCACAATGGACGTCGCACTCTGTTTCTCCACAGGCAAATCACAGTCAGGACAGAACTGCGTCCCGGTTTTTGCGAACAAGAGGCGAAGGAAATGATAAACCTCGGTGACCGTCGCGACAGTCGATTTGCCTCCGCCACGAGTCACACGTTGCTCGATGGCGACGGTCGGGGGCAATCCGCTGACCAGATCAACATCTGGTTTTTCGAGTTGCTCCACGAATTGCCGCGCATACGGCGACATGCTGTCGAGAAAGCGACGCTGCCCCTCTGCAAAAAGGATGTCGAACGCGAGCGTCGATTTGCCGGAGCCGCTCAGCCCGGTGATGACCACTAGTTGTTCCCGCGGGATTTTGAGATCGATATTTTTGAGATTGTGCTCGCGCGCGCCGCGAACATGGATTGCGCCGTTGCGATTTCCGGGGAGCGCGAGCATGCTGCTCGCACCGGCCCGCATTTTGCCGGACGGCTCTTCTGCTACGCGAAGCAGTGGCTCCTCGCCGCCATTAGCGTAAACACGCGTTGTGGTTCGCGGCAGAATGCCGCGAATAGCGGGCAACATGCCCGCGGTTCCCTTTTTCAAAACCTGCGCGAGGAATTTTCCCGTATGCGAACTCGCCATCATCGCGATCTGCTCCGGCGTTCCGGTTGCGACGACTTCACCGCCCGCATCACCAGCTTCTGGGCCGAGATCGACGATCCAATCGGCGCTCTTAATTACCTCCAGATTGTGCTCGATCACCACGAGCGAATGCCCACGATCCACAAGGCGCTGGAACAATTGCAGCAGCATCGCCACATCGTCGAAATGCAGCCCCGTGGTTGGCTCGTCGAAGATGAACAGATTGCCGGTGCCCGAAACGTCCGACAAATGTCCCACTAGCTTCAGCCGCTGCGATTCGCCGCCGGACAAGGTGTTCAACGGCTGACCCAGCCGCAGATAACCAAGGCCAACTTCGTCGAGCACTTTGAGGCCCTCGGAAATTCGCGCGCCGCAATCTTCGCCGGTTTGCGCAAAAAATTGGATGGCTTCACTAATTGTGAGTTCAAGGACGTCGTGAATCGATTTCTCGTTCAGGCGCACCTTCAGCACGTACGGCTGGAAACGTTTGCCTTCGCATTCTGCGCAGCGCACATAAAGATCGCTCAAGAATTGCATCTCGATCTTTTCGTAACCTGTGCCCGAGCAACGTTCGCAACGTCCGTTACCGGAGTTAAACGAAAAGGCGCCCGCGGTCAGTCCGTGCGCCATGGCTTCCGGTTGCGCGGCAAACAATTCGCGAACCTGATCAAACAAACCGAGATAGAGAATCGGAGTTGAACGCGGGGTGCGAGCAAGCGGTGATTGATCCACCATCGCCACATCGCCGATTCGGTGCGTGCCGGTGATCGATTTGCATGCGCCCAATTCCTGATCTGAGGATTGTCCTTTTGCGCGCAGCAGATTCGGGTGCAGCACATCGTGAATCAGAGTCGATTTGCCCGACCCCGACACTCCAGTTACACACGTGAAGACGCCGAGTGGCAACTCGACGTCGATATTTTTCAGATTGTGCTGTCGCGCGCCGAGGATCTTGATCGAAGAAGTCCATTTTCGTCGCGATGTCGGGATCGAAATTGATTTGCGGCCACTGAGGTAATCGCGCGTGAGAGATGGAGCCGGCGCGCCCTCGCGCCGCATTGTCTCGGGTAACCGGCGCGAGGGCGCGCCGGCTTCATTCAAAAATTCTACTAGTGGTCCATTCCACACTAATTCGCCGCCGTGCTCACCGCGCCCCGGGCCGAGAT
>JBKPBJ010000385.1:0-3392 GCA_046726875.1 Verrucomicrobiota bacterium | reverse complement strand
GGAGGTCAACCCACTGGTCGTAACGACCAAAGGCGAGGTCCTTGCGCTCGATGCAAAATTTAATTTCGACGACAACGCGCTGTATCGCCATCCGGAGATCGCGGAGATGCGCGACATCGCCGAGGAAGACCCTCGCGAAGTCGAAGCATCGAAACATGGGCTGAATTACATTGGGCTCGACGGCAACATAGCGTGTCTCGTCAACGGCGCGGGCCTCGCCATGGCGACCATGGACATCATCAAATTCTACGGTGGCGAGCCCGCTAACTTTCTCGATGTCGGCGGCGGCGCGACCGAAGAGCAGGTGACCGAAGCGTTCAAAATCCTGATCGCCGACAAGAAGGTGAAAGCGATTCTGGTGAATATTTTCGGCGGGATCATGAAGGTGGACATCATTGCGCAAGGGATCATCAACGCAGCAAAAAGCATCAAGCTTTCTGTGCCATTGATCGTTCGTCTGGAGGGGACAAACGTCGATAAAGGAAAGCAGTTGTTGAAAGAGAGCGGTCTCGAATTGATCGCTGCGGACGATCTCGCCGACGCGGCGCAGAAGGCGGTCGCCGCGGCAAATGCCGCAGGCTCCAAATCCCAAAATCCAAATCCCAAGTAAACCTCAAATTCCAACGATCAAATGGAAGACGGCGCGAAACCACGGGACCTCGAAGCGGCAAATGCCGCAGGCTCCAAATCTCACGCTCCAAATCCCAAATAAATCCCAAAGCCCAAAAACATGGACGATGGCGCGAAACGACGCGATCTCGAAGACCGGACGTTTCAGTTTGCAGACGCCGTGCGGCATTTTGTCAAGCAACTACCGAGAACGGTCGCGAATACCGAAGACGTTCGACAGCTCGTGCGAGCTTCTGGTTCTGTCGCGGCAAACTGGATAGAGGCTGATGAGGCACTGAGTAAAAAAGATTTCCTGATGCGTGTAAAAATTTGCAGAAAAGAAGCAAAAGAGAGCCGCCTTTTCCTGCGACTGATCGACGCGGGCAACACAAAGAACGCGGCGGATTCTCGCGATAGCCTCGCCAATGAAGCTCGCGAGCTTACGCTTATCTTTTCTGCGATCATCTCGAAATCTGACGGATTATGAGTTCTCGTTTTTGTGTTTTTTGCGGTTTGAAACCCTGCCTGGGATTTGGTGCCTGGGATTTGGGAGTTCTAGTTTTGCTGCTTGTCTTCGTGACCTTAGCTGAGGGTGTTCACGCTGCTGATTTGCCTCGCAAAACAAAAGCGCCACGCGAAAGCTACCCGAATGTCGACGTGATCTACGACTCGGTGACAATGGCCAACGGCAAACGCTTGCGCAGCATCATCACCAAGCCGCGTGACGCGAAAGGAAAATTGCCTGTGATTTTTCTAGCCGGCTGGTTGAGCTGCGACTCGGTCGAGGCGCCGGCAGATACGAAAGATGCGACCGGATTGATTTTGCGCGGACTCGCACAAACGCCAGGGTTTTGCCTGTTCAAGATCGATAAGCCGGGCTGCGGCGACAGCGAAGGCGATTGTTCACAAACCGATTTTGACACGGAGCTCGCCGGATATCGCGCCGCGTTTCGCGCGCTGAAAAATTACAACTTCATCGACTTAGGCCGGGTGTACATTTTCGGCAGCAGCAATGGCGGCGGTTTCGCGCCGCTGGTTTCCGAAACCGACGCCGAACAGGCGCAGGTGCGCGGTTACATCACGATTGGCGGGTGGGTCAAAACGTGGTTCGAACACATGCTCGACATCGAGCGGCGGCGTTTTGCTCTGATGAAAAAATCGCCGGGCGAAGTGACTGATCGAATAAAGGGCGCCACCACACTTTATTACGAGTGGTTAATTAAGGACCGCAGCGTTCCAGAAATTTTGAAGGAAAAGCCGCAACTTGCAGAACTGTGGCCCGAGGGGAAAGACCAAACCCATCTCTACGGACGACCGCTGAAATTCTATCAAGACTTGCAGAAGCTAAACCTCGCCGCCGCCTGGTCCCGCGTGAAAGTCCCGGCGCTAATTTTGCACGGACAATACGACTGGATCATGGGCCGGGAAGATTCGGAGCTAATCGCGCAAATTGTAAATGCAAACGTTCGCGGCGCCGCGCGTTTTATCGAAGTGCCCGAGATGGGGCACGGCGGACAGCATTATCTGAGCCTGGCTGACGCGTTTGCTGGGAAGCAGGCACCGTTTGATGCGAAGATTATTCGGACTATGACAGACTGGCTAGAACAACAACAAAAGGAACCCGCAGGATGAAAATCAAGGAAATCGGGTTTGTTGGCATTCCAGTAACCGACATCCCACGAGCGCGACAATTTTATGAGCAGGTTCTTGGTCTGTGCGTCTCGGAGGAAATGATGGGCGGAAAATGGATCGAGTACACGGTCGGTAGCAATACGCTGGCGATTGCGAACGTTGGCGAGGAGTGGAAGCCGTCAGATCAAGGGACAGGTGCCGCGCTGGAGGTGGAAAATTTCGAGGAAGCGATTAACGAGCTGCGAAGCCAGGGTGCACCATTCGCCGCTGAGCCCTTTGAAACGCCGTGTTGTCACATGGCGGTGGTGCAGGATCCCGACGGCAACAAGCTCATAATTCACAAACTCAAACCCGAAAACGAGAAAGGAGTCTGCAAATGATCACAAACGAAGTGGCCTTTGTTGCCATCGCTGTTTCTGACAAGGAACGCGCACGTAAATTCTATCAGGAGACACTGGACCTGACGCCCACGCGCACGCAGATGGATGGCGCGTGGGTCGAGTACGACCTTGGTCCGATAACAATCGGGGTCGGTTCGCATCCGGATTGGAAACCGTCCGAACCGGGAACAGGTACGACCGTTGCCTTCGAAGTTGAAGATTTCGATCGTGCTTACACAAAATTGAAAGAGCATGGCGTCACGTTCGACCGGGATAAGCTCGAAACGCCAGTCTGCTGGATGGCGGCGTTTCGTGATCCTGACGGAAATCGGCTGCTAATCCACAAGCGCAAGAAATGACGAAGCACGAATGAGCGACGAAACCGGAATCGTGATTCGTTACATTGTTACACCGTTACATCGGATTGACGATTTAACGCTTCAACGCTTCAACGCTTCAACGATTTAACCTGGCGAAGCCATTCGTCATTCGCCATTCGTCATTTTGCTCATGTCAGTTCTTGTTGATAAAAACACCCGGCTCGTAGTACAAGGTATCACGGGCAGCGCAGGCGCGTTTCACACCCGGCAGTGCATGGATTACGGCACGAATGTGGTTGCCGGTGTAACCCCGGGGAAGGGCGGACAAATGTTCGATGGGAAAGTGCCGGTGTTCGATACTGTTTGGGAGGCGCGACAAAAAACCGGCTGTAACGCGTCGATGGTTTTTGTGCCTGCCCCTGCGGCCGCGGATTCGATTCTGGAAGCAGTC
>JBKPBJ010000384.1:0-8765 GCA_046726875.1 Verrucomicrobiota bacterium | reverse complement strand
GTAAACTTTCTCGGCGTCAGCTACGACCTAGTTGTTCAGTACGTAAACCAAGGTCTCTCCGATGGAGCAATTTTGCAGTCGTGTTTTGCCATGGGACATCGCCCGTCTGAAGCTGAAATTTACATGTGGAACGAGTTCATGCTTAAGCGAGGCTGGCATGATGACGCTTCCGGGATGCTAAAACAGCTGAAAAGAGAAGAAGGCCTGACTGCCAGGTCGGAAATCGAGACAATATTCCAACTTATCGATGTCGCTGAGGGACGCGCACTGAATACCAACCATTATGATGGCTCGTGTCTCGACCAAATATCGTTAACGATGAATGGTTGCCGTCACGAACCGTCACCGCAACTCGCACGCGCAAAAACAAGAGTCAGCACAATGTGCGCCCGATAAAATCGAGTTGCTATTGGGCACCGAGCAGATTGGCACTAGAACGCCGTGGTTCCAAAGGCGTTCGCAGGAAAATGATGAAGATCACGACTGGCTAGTGGCCAGACGGAGGAGGAGGCTCAGGCGGTGGCGGTGTCGATGTTTCCTTTCGTTGCGCCATTGCAGACCCTTAAATGGATGAGCACGATAGTCGAGACATAATTTTTTATAAGGGTCCATTCATTTTGTCGCCTGGCAAGTTGCTGTCGTTTTGACTAGCTAGTTGATCCGGTCCTGCTCGCCGGCGGCAACGTGCTTGAGCAATTATTGGAGTAACTTCGGCCGGGTGATTGCGTAGCTTATCCAAACGGCATCGATCCCCCACCCTCTCGCCGATCGGAGATTCGAATCACCGCGTACGACGGAATCGCCAGTCCAAAACATTTCGCGCTGCTCGACCGCGCGGTTGATGCATCACGGCATCCTCATTGCTTCGGCAAGCGAATGCTTCCAGCAGCGATCGCGTGGAAGATTGACGACAAGCAGAAGAAATTCGTAGAGCTCAAGCCAGAAGGACTTCGTTGCTCCCGCGATGGAATCATCACTGCCGACGGTGGGCTTTAAACCGTGATCGATTTGCCGCCATCTGCGGCAGTCAACCTAAGCCGCTTCGATCTTAACCGTGCATTTGCCGGCAAGGTATGCCCATACGCGCCTTGCGCCTTCGCCTTGTTTCAGCCTAACGACCGAGCTCATCCCTCCCTCAGCGCCGCTGTCGAAATGCAAAGCCAGATACTCGCCAGCGCGTTCTGCGTACGTGAGATGTTCGAGGTTGATGATGCGGCCATCCGGCAAGCTCAAAAGGTTCATGAGCAATGCTGAATATCAGGTCTCAACGAAACGCACAAAGACAAACAATTCGCCTTTCGTTACGGTAGCTTGGAGCGATTAGACGTTGCTCCCGCTCCATTTGAGCTTTTGCCGGACTACGCTGAAGAACGACGCGTCGGGCAACGACGCCAATGGAAGCGTTTTCCTTGCTTTGCGCACGGTGACGATTGATCCGCGCTCGACGTGGATGGGCCTCCGGCCGTCCAGGGTCAGGTACACGGGATAATCGGGATCGCACGCTTCGATTTCAATGATCGATGCATCCGCGACAATGATCGAGCGGTTCGTGAGAACGTGCGGGCAAATCGGCGTGATTACGAAAACGCCGGACTCCGGATCGAGAATCGGTCCGCCGGCTGACAATGAATAAGCGGTGGATCCTGTCGGCGTCGCGACAACTAATCCGTCGGCGTTGAACTCCGTGAGCGGTTCGCCGTTGACTCGAGTGCGCAACATGACAAGGCGCGAGAGTTCGCCACGGCTCAGGACGGCATCGTTGAGCGCGAGCATTTTGTTCGTTCTCTTGTCACCGAGGCTAACCCTCGCCTCGAGCAGCGCGCGATGACTGAAATTGATTCGATCTTTTGCGATGCATTCCACAGCTTCGCGATAATTCGACGAACTCGCGCATGTCAGGAACCCAAGCGAGCCGACGTTGATGCCGAAGATCGGCTTCATCATTTCGCCGAGTTGACCGATGACGCGCAGAATTGATCCGTCGCCGCCGGCCACGACCAGCATATCCGTCATAGCCCCAAGCTCCGCCACTGGATAACCCAATTGCTTTCCAGCAACTCGGGCCGTTTCCTTTTCGAACAGGATCGAAATCGAGAACCGCTCGAATTCCTCGGCAATCGCGTTGATCAACTCCGCAACGCCGCGCTTTCCCGTGTGCGCTATTAAACCGATTGTTTTCGTATGCATGCAAAGAATTCCTGATTCCCGTCCGCGCCTTTGATTGCAGCCGGCGCGATCCCATCGACAACGTGGCCTAGATCGTTCACAAACGCGACGATTTTGTCTTGTGCCTTCTGGTGCAAGCGAGGATCGCGAACAATTCCGCCTTTTCCAACACCCGAGCGTTGCAACTCGAATTGCGGTTTAATAAGCGCGAGGATCACCCCATCTGGCTTTAGTAAGGCGACCGCATTCGGCAGGATCAGGGTCAGGGAAATGAATGAAACGTCAATCACGCAAACATCGACAAGCTCTGGAACCTGATCGCGCATAAGGAATCGCGCATTGATTTTTTCGCGAACGATAACGCGCGGATCATTGCGGAGTTTCCAGTCCAGTTGGCCGTAACCAACATCCACGGCGTAAACCTTTTCGGCGCCGCGTTGCAGCATACAATCGGTAAACCCGCCGGTTGAGGCGCCGATATCGAGGGCAGTCTTTCCATGCACATCGATCTTAAAATGGTCGAGTGCGGATTCCAGCTTCAGCGCGCCGCGTCCGACGTACTTTCGAGCCGGCTTTACTGCTATAGCTGTTTGCTCGTCAAGCAGCTCCGATGGCTTGGCGGCGATCCGAGTTCCAACGCTGATGTTCCCGGCCAGTATGGCGCGACGCGCTTGCTCACGGCTCGGGAACAATCCTCGCCCGACGAGCAGTTGATCAAGCCGTGATTTTTTCCGCATGTATGGTCGTCGGGAGGCTCATTACGGAGGAAAATGTGTTTTCTGAAATAAAGGTAATAAATAGACCAACACAATCTCAACGAATGACTTAACGGAACTTCATATGTGAGAAATCGGGTTAGCTAACTCTCTGCTTCCCTTTGGTCGGCGATCAGCTTTTCCACAGACGATACGTCTTCACTCGAGGCCCGCCGCCGCTGATATTTCCGCACTAAAATCTCCTTCAGAGCGAATAAGTCCTGCAGCAACGGGCGCTCGTAATAGGTCCAATCGAAGTCCCCTGCCCCTTTGGCCTGAAGCCGCCACATGCCGCCGAACCTGGTGGCGCGCACTTCGCGCTTGCGCCCATGCTCATCCCTCTCGGTCCATATGTGTTGACTCCGCATCGCGGTAACACCTTACATTAGCAGGCTTGAAAGACGCGGCTAGATTAGCAGCCTACTTTATCGCCATCGTCGGCGGCGGAGCACTCCTTGCTCCAATTCTTTTCTGTGCAGCTCAGACGCTTGCAGCGCACGGCGTGTTTCCGTTTCTGGCAAAATACGAATTCGACACATTCTTTCACCGCGCCATCCTGATCGCAGTTGTGCTTTTGCTTTGGCCGCTTCTGCGCGTCAGCAACGTGCGAGGCATGGCCGATCTGGGCCTTGCATCCAATCCGCGTTGGCCACGCGATGTCGCCGCCGGAATCCTGCTCTCGGTCGGTCCCCTGCTCTTTTGCGGTGCTTTGCTGATTACATTGCATGTCTACTCATTTCGGCACGTCTTTGTCTGGCCGCGCGTTGGCAAGGTGCTACTTGCAGCGATCAGTGTTCCGTTCATCGAAGAAGCGTTCTTCCGCGGAATCGTCCTGGGCCTTTTACTCCGGACTAGTCGAAAGCTGCTACCGGTCGTAGCTGTATCCGCACTTTTCGCAGCGGTGCATTTCTTGAAGGGATCGGAACGCGAACCTGCAATCGTGACATGGACCTCGGGCTTCCACTCCATTGGCGACGCGGTCGCGGGATTTGGCGATCCGATGATAGTGCTGTCAGCCTTTGCCACGTTATTTTTGATTGGCTGTATTCTTGCCGATGCCCGCGTGCTCACTCGTTCGTTGTGGCTGCCGATCGGCCTCCATGCCGGGTGGATCTTCGCCAGCGGCACGTTCAGTTGGCTGGCGCGTCGGCAAGTGGTTGCGTTGCCGTGGCTGGGCAAGAATCTGCTGGTTGGAATCATACCCCTGGGTCTGGCCTCAGTAACATGGATACTGATGCGGCTATGGTTAAAACATGATCGCGTTTCACAAGTCTGAGCTGTTCGAGGCAGCCGTATCGCTGCTCTATCCGGCGACGTGCACCAATTGCGGGAAAACCGTTCGAGCCGGCGAGTATCTCTGCAATGAATGCGAAGCAAAGATCGTCCGGATCGCGTCGCCATTTTGCCAGACATGTTCAGAGCCCTTCGAAGGTTCCATCAACACAGCGTTTACGTGCGCGAACTGTGCGCATCGCACGATCTACTTCGACGCAGCGGTAGCCGCATACCGCGGCCGCGGTATCGTTCGCGACGTTATCCACGAATTCAAATACAACCGCCAGATTCACCTGCGTCATCTTGTAGCGCACTGGCTTCGTGCTGCGCTCGATGATGAACGGCTAAGCGGTTACAACTTCGACGTTATCGTGCCCGTGCCGTTACACCCCGCTCGGCAACGGGAACGCGGGTTCAATCAGGCCAGTCTGCTTGCGGAACTACTGAGCGCGCAGACTTCACTCCGTTGCAGGCCCCTGCTCAAGCGCATTCGCTACACCACGACGCAAACCGCGCTGGATCGTTCCGAGCGCATGGAAAATTTACACAACGCATTCCGTTTACGAAAAAACGCGGACGTGCGAGGCTTGCGCGTGTTGTTGATCGATGATGTGCTCACAACCGGCTCTACGTTGAGCGAATGTGCACGCGTTTTGAAACGCGCCGGCGCAACCTCGGTTCATGCGGCCACCGCAGCACGCGCATAATTCCCATGGCAATTTTTAAGAAACCAGCAATCAAGGCGGAAGCCGGCAAAAAGCGTGAAATTCCGCGCGGCGTCTTTCAGAAATGCCCCGGCTGCGGACAAGTCGTGCCCGAAATGGAGCTGGGGCAAAATCAACGTGTCTGCCCGCGCTGCGACTATCATCAAGCGCAACCTGCCAGCGAGCGAATCCAAAGTCTGCTCGACCCGGATACGTTTGTAGAGATGGACGCCGACCTCAGGTCCGTTGACGTGCTGCGGTTTCAAGGAATGGCGACGTATAAGGATCGTCTCAAGAAATATCATGAGAGCACGGGGCTCATCGACGCCGTCATTACCGGGCATGGCATCCTCGACGGCTACAAGGTGGCCATTGCAGTGATGGATTTCGGGTTTCTCGCAGCAACGATGGGCTCGGTCGTTGGCGAGAAAATTACCCGCACGATTGAATACGGTACGGCCCAGCGCTGCGCGGTCATCATTGTTGCCGCATCCGGCGGCGCGCGCATGTACGAAGGGATGTTGAGCCTCATGCAAATGGCGAAAACCAGCGGTGCGCTGGCGCGTCACGCCGAAGAAAAGCTGCCGTACATTTCTGTTCTCACGAACCCGACCACTGCCGGCGTGATGGCGAGTTTTGCTTCGTTAGGCGACGTCATTATTGCCGAACCAAAAAGCATGATCGGTTTCGCCGGACCACGCGTGATTAAAGAAACAACTCACCAGGATTTGCCTGAAAGATTTCAGACTGCCGAATTTCTCCAGGAACACGGCTTGGTCGATATGATCGTGCATCGAAAAAAACTGCGCGACGAGATTAGTCGATTGCTATCGTATTTCGCCGCGGCACGGTGAATGTGGGAGGGGCCTTCTTGGCGCGCCGTAGCAAAGCGAAGGAGGCAGTGCCGCGACCTCATTTGACATACAAGCAGGCGCTCGCCTGGCTTTACGGTCTCCAACGTTTCGGGATCAAACTCGGTCTCGAAAACATTCGGCGCTTGCTCGACGAGCTCTGTCTGGGGAGCGCACGCGACTCGCGTGCTGTGTTCGGCGCCTCGCCGAACACTTCTACTAAAGTCATCCACGTCGCCGGCACAAACGGTAAGGGCTCGGTTTGCGCCATGATCGATTCCATCTGCCGCGCGCAGGGCTATCGCACTGGCCTGTTCATATCCCCTCACCTTGTCACGTTTCGTGAGCGGATTCGTGTAAACGGAGAGATGATTTCCGAGGACGAAGTGGCTGACGGCCTAACGACAATTCGAAACCTCATCGCGGATTGGGACCCGCACCCGACGTTTTTCGAAGTCACAACTGCCCTCGCGCTAAAACATTTTTGCGAGATGAAAATCGATATAGCGATCCTTGAAACAGGCTTGGGCGGCCGACTCGACGCGACCAATGCTGTTCAATCCGATGTTTCAGTCATTACTCCCATCGGTCTCGATCACGAAGAGTGGCTCGGACACACACTGGCTGAGATCACCCGTGAAAAAGCAGGAATTATCAAACTTGGAATTCCGGTCGTTTCCGCGCCCCAGCAGCCACAGGCCGAAGAAGTCATTCGCGCGCGAGCTGCTGAATGCAGTTCGCCAGTTAAATGCATAAATCAGACTTACAAAAGGTCACCAGTAGCTTTGCGAGGTGAATACCAAAAACAGAATGCCGCTGTAGCAATCGCCACGGTTCAGGCCGCGAAGATCCAGCTCGATGAAAAAGCGATTGTCCGCGGCCTCGCGGCAATCGAATGGCCTGCTCGTTTTCAAAAATGGGATGAGCGCACCATCATCGACGGTGCGCATAATCTCAGCGCCGCGCGCGCTCTGGCACAAACGTGGCGCGAAGTTTTTGGTCATCAGAAGGCAACGCTCGTGCTGGCGGTTCTGTCCGACAAAGATTTGCGCGGCATCTGCGAAGCGCTCGCGCCGATCGCCGCGTCAATTCTTCTCCCGAAAATCCGCAGCGAACGGGCCGCGGCGCCGGAGGAGTTAGTAAAAGTCGTAGCCACCATTACTCCACCACCCCCCTACTCCATCACTCCAACTGTTAGTGACGCATTGACGCGTGCACGCGGGAAGCCAAATCCCATTCTGATTACCGGCTCACTGCATTTCGCCGGCGAAGTTCTGGCGCATCTGCGCGGCGAGCCCGCCGCATTCGAAGAATGCACGCAATAGGTAGGGCGCGAACCGCCGGGCGCGCCGTTCTGGGGAGCACGCGTCTCGCGTGTTGGCGAGCGCGTCCTCGCGATCGCGAACTTTTGTTAACGCTACGCAATCCCCTGAGACTCTCGTTCTAAAAAAGCTTGTTTCGGCGCGACGCCCCTTCGACTTCGCTCAGGACAGGCTTCACCAACACGCGAGACGCGTGCGCTACCCGGAAGTCTCAATCCGCGGGAATAACGGCACCGGTTTGCCGACAACATGTCCGTCCGGCAATTTCCCCCACACCGCGTCTGCAAGTGAAAACCGTTCTTCCTGTCCGCTCAATTCCATCTTCCAATTCAGCTGGTCGAAAATTCCATGTGCCGATTTTGGCAGTACTGGTGAGATCAAGATGGCGATAATACGGAGGGACTCCACCAAGTGATACACAATCGCTTGCAAAAGATTGATTTCCTTTCGGTCCTTAGCCAGTTTCCATGGAGCTGTTTTTTCAATAAGCCGGTTACAATGTGCAGAGATTTCCTCGGGCAATATCAACCCTAAGGAAACAAGAAAACGGTCCATCGCGGGTACGTAGATCCTAGGCAAGCTATCGATTAAATCCCGAAGACCGATCTCCTTCGAATTAGATGGCAGCGGAATAGGCTCGCTGGAGCCAGCCGTTACATAAATCGATTCGCCAGTAGGAATCTGTTTTGATTCTTCATTGAGCCGGATAGTTGTTGTACGAAGCTGACCCGCTGAATACTTATGCGCCATGGTCAGTGTTCGGTTCAGCAAATTGCCTAACGAGTTTGCCAGGTCGGCATTGTAGCGTTCGATGAGACGTTCCTCGGAGAAGTCTGCGTCCTGGCCTGTGACGACGTCGCTCATCAGATAGTAACGGAGTGCGTCGACACCGTATTTGTCTGCGAGCACAATTGGATCAATGATGTTCCCCGCGCTTTTGCTCATCTTCGCGCCGGCGAGATTCAACCAGCCGTGAACGAGCAGTTGCGGCATTTGGTCGTCGGGAAATCCAATCGCGTGCAGCATGATGAGCCAGTAAATCCCGTGGGCGGGAACGAGAACGTCTTTCCCGATGTCCTGGAACGCAGGCCATTTGTCTTGGAAAGTTGATGCTTGAGAGTTGAAAGTTGAGAGACTTGGATCGTAACCAGCGAAGCTGATGTAGTTCGTTAGGGCATCGAACCAGACGTAAGTGACGAAGTCTTTGTCGAACGGAAGCTCGATTCCCCAATCGAGTCGTGATTTCGGGCGTGAAATGCAGAGATCGCCGCTGAGTTTTTCTACGGCGTTGCGCAACTCCGTCTGACGAAAATCGGGGATCACCGCGTCCCTGCGACCATCTAGATACGACAACAGCCAGTCTTTGTGCTCGCTCAGCTTGAAGTAATAATTTTCCTCTTCGCGAAATTCGATCTCCCCCCACTCGGGGCCGAATTGGCCGTCGTGGCCGCGCTCCTTGTCAGTGAGGAATTGTTCCTGACGAACTGAGTAGTAGCCGGATTGTTTGTCCTTGTAGATTTGGCCAGCATCGAGCAGCCGCTGCAAAATTCCCTGAACGACCTTCTTGTGCCGGTCGCTGATCGTCTCGGCCCACTCGTCGTATTTCACGTCCAGCTTTTTCCAGAGATCGATAAACTTTTGCGTGATCTCTTTCACGAATTCGGATGGAGGAACACCTGCCTTGGCGGCGGA
>JBKPBJ010000383.1:0-4803 GCA_046726875.1 Verrucomicrobiota bacterium | reverse complement strand
GTCGCGTTCACATCCTCCAAATAGTTTTCGCGGCGCGAGTACTCAAATGTTTTCTTGCGTAGGATTAGCGACGGGCGCGATTTCACCGGGAGCAATCCCTCCCGGCGGAACGACTTCGCTTGGTTCGATTAGTTTGCCGCTTGGCCGATCAAATTGCGGTTGTTGCACGCGCAGCGCCAGCAACATCGCGGTGAACAACAGCGCCGCTGCAAAATAGTACGGCGCACCGGGAATATGAAACGAGCGCTTCGGATCGATGAACCACGCGAATATTCCCGAAAACAAGAACGGTCCGATAACGAATGCGATGGAGCGGAGGCTTTGAATCGCTCCCTGTAACTCGCCCTGCTCTCGCTCACTGACGCGATGAGTCATCATTCCTTGCGCTGCAGGGAACGAAATGTTCCACATCGAAATGACAGGGATCGACGCGATGTAAACCAAGCTGGTTCTGGCGAGACCGGCGATGACCATTCCCACCGCGCCAAAGAACTGGCCGATGTAAAGTGTGCGGCGTTCACCCAGCCACGCCACGATGCGACCGGTGAGTCCACCGGAAATCGCCGCCGTGAAGATGCCGACCACAGCGAGCGAAGCGCCGATCATTGTTTGACTCCAGGCATAACGGTAGATCGCGTAGAGCGCCCAGATCACGAAGACCTCATGCGAGACGTAGGCGAGAAATTGCAGGCTCGCGAGTTTCCACAACTCCGGATGTGAACGGAGCAAAACGAGCGAGCCAATGGGGTTTGCTCGGCGCAACGTGAATTCTTTGCGATGTTCATCTCGCAGAGATTCGGGCACAAGAATGTAACCATAAACCCAGTTGGCCAGACTGAATCCAGCCGCGACCCAAAACGGTAGTCGAACATCAATGTCGCCCAGCGGCCCACCAATTCCGGGACCAAGAATAAAACCGAGCCCAAAAGCCACGCCGATCATGCCGAAGGCGCCGGCGCGTTTTTCTTTCGGAACGACATCAGCGATGTAGGCCATCGCGGTCGGAATACTGGAGGCGGTGATTCCGGAAATGATGCGGCCAAGAAACAACCAGCCGATCGTAGGTGAAAGCGCCATCACGATGTAGTCCAAGCCGAGGCCGAGGTTCGACAAAAGAATCACCGGTCGGCGGCCAAATTTATCGGACAAAACCCCCAGCACCGGCGAGAAGAAGAATTGCATCAGCGCAAAGACGGTGCCGAAGATGCCATTCCAGGTTGCGGCCGAGTTCATGTTGCCGCCCAGGAAGTCGAGAATCAATTTTGGCAACACCGGCGCGATCAATCCCAACGCCAGCATGTCGAGCATGACCGTGACGAAGATGAATGGAATTGCAGCCTGGCGATTTTTCATTGCAAGATCGACAACTGTAGAGGCGGCTGTGTCAGCCGCAAAATTCAAATAAAGCAGGCGACACGCCTGCCACTACAGCGGAAGGCACGCCGCCAAAAAGAACTTGCCCCAGCGATGCAAATATCCGACGGCGAAGCCGCAGATTTCGCCAACGCGGTGAGCCGCCTCCGCCAAGCCTACGGCGAGCTAGGGGACAACGCGTTCCACCTTGGCTAACGTGCGCGATGATGCGCCTCTCCCATCTCTCCCCAAAAACGGAAGTGCGCGAGAGCAAGATTCACGGGCGCGGTCTGTTTGCCACGGCTGACATCGACAAACACGAAGTCGTCGCCGTGAAAGGCGGCCACATTATGGATCGAAAAACTTTGAGCGAAAAAATCACTCCCCGGCTTGGCCCGGTGGAAATTCAGATTGACGACGATCTGTTCATAGCGCCGGTCACTGAAGAAGAACGTGAATTGTCGATGTTGTATTTGAATCACTCCTGCGATCCGAATCTCGGCATCCGCGGCGAGATCACATTCGTCGCCATGCGTGCCATTCGCGCTGGCGAAGAACTCACGCACGACTGGGCGATGACTGATGACGACGGCTATTCGGTCGAATGCAACTGCGGCGCGCCTGATTGCCGGAAAATTTTAACCGGCAGAGACTGGCAACGCTCGGATTTGCAGAAGCGCTATGCTGGCTATTTTTCAGCCTATCTTGCGCGCAAGATCGCCTTGCTCGACAGCGCGCGTTAAATGGTAGCGCAGTTTACTGCACAAATGTACGAGCATCGAAAACAGCCTCTTCTCAGCACCGCTAAGTTTTTTAGGCGTGTTGTGCGACACTGGCTGGCAGGGTTTGGAGTTTTGGCTTTTGGACTTGGAGGCGGCATTCTCGGCTATCATTACATTGCTCGCATGAGCTGGATTGATTCGCTGTTGAACGCGTCGATGATCCTTGGAGGAATGGGTCCAGTCGATCCTTTGCGGACGAGTGGCGCGAAAATCTCTGCGTCGTGTTACGCGCTGTTTTCGGGGCTAGCGTTTATCGGCATCGTGTCGGTGTTGCTTGCACCATTTGTTCATCGCCTGCTACACCGTGTTCACGCGGAGGAGCGCGAACACTGAAATTTCCTGAAGCTTTTCGCGAACAGCTCTGATCCGTTTGGTATGAGAAAATTCTTGTTAACCTCGTTTATCGCAGGGGCCACTCTCGCCGGAATGGCTGGTTGCGCCCAGATAAAGAAGCCGGCGGTGCAGGTGAGGGCGGTGCCGTCCGGCGCGCGTTTCGACCAAGTGGGCTCGGTCACGCTGTATGCCGGTGAGCCGTGCACTTCGCAAATTATGTTCGATTTTCACGGCGCAGGATCGACGGTCTGGCTCGGTGCGCCGAAGCACGAAACAAAAATACTCACTGACGCGGCGAAGAAGGACCAGCGAGTCCATATCTCTGGGAAATGGCGACGTGGCGGACAACCGAACTGTAGCTACGTTGAAGTCACGAGCGCGGAGGTAACAAGATGACATCAAATGAAATTGAGGACGCACACGGAACGATCGGACCGATTGCGATTCGCGCACTGGCTGTCGGCGCGCAATCAGTTGGCGCAATTGCAGTCGGCGCTGTTGCGCTCAGCGCAGTCGCGATCGGATTCATAGCGATCGGCCGACTCGTAATCGGACGCGCGAAAATCAAGCGACTCGAAATTGGCGAGCTACGAGTAACTCGTTTGCACGTGACCGATTCAATGATCACGCCGCCACAACCGCATGGCGGCCCTTGAGGTAGGGACGGCGCGCTGTTGGAGTCGCAACGCCCTCGTCGCGCACGGCTCGTGGGCGAGCCGTCTCCATTGACGTTCAGGCTAAATTAGTATCTGTAATGCTCTGATTTAAACGGGCCGTCGATCGGAATACCGAGGTATTCGGCTTGTTTCTGCGAGAGCTTCGTAAGTTTGACGCCGATTTTGTCCAAATGCAGGCGGGCGACTTCTTCGTCCAGTTTCTTTGGCAAGACGTAAACGCCAACTTTGTAGGTGTCACGGTTTTTCCACAGATCCAATTGCGCCAGGACCTGATTGGAAAATGAATTGGACATGACGAAGCTCGGGTGACCGGTGGCGCAACCGAGATTCACAAGGCGGCCTTCGGCGAGCAGGAAAATTTCGTGGCCATCGGGGAACGTGTACTTGTCCACCTGCGGTTTGATGTTCGTTTTCTTCACGCCTTTGGCTTCGTTGAGAGCGTCCACCTGAATCTCATTGTCGAAGTGACCGATGTTCGCGACGATGGCCTGATCTTTCATCCGCTGCATGTGTTCGAGCGTGATCACATCAATGTTGCCGCTTGCAGTGATGTAAATGTCGCCACGGCCCAGCGTGTCTTCGATCGTCGCGACCTCGTAGCCTTCCATTGCCGCTTGCAACGCATTGATCGGATCGACTTCGGTAATGACGACGCGTGCACCCTGACCGCGCAACGATTGCGCGCAGCCTTTGCCTACATCGCCGTAACCACAGATGACCGCCACTTTTCCCGAAAGCATCACGTCCAGCGCGCGATTCAATCCGTCGACCAGCGAATGGCGGCAGCCGTAGAGGTTGTCGAACTTCGATTTGGTTACTGAATCGTTGACATTGATCGCCGGAACCAGAAGCCGTTCTTCTTCGTGCATCTTGTAAAGCCGGCGGACACCGGTGGTGGTTTCCTCCGACACACCGCGCCAATCCTTCACGATCTCGTGCCACCGATAGGGATTCTCGCGCTGAATTTCGAGCAGCAGATCCTTGATGACTTGTTCTTCCTTGTTCGCCGAATTCGTTTTCGCCCAATCGCTGCCTTCTTCCAGTTCGTAGCCTTTATGAATGAGCAATGTTGCGTCACCGCCATCATCGACCAGGAGCTGCGGGCCTTTGCCGTCGGGGTGCGAGATCGCGCGATACGTGCACCGCCAGTAGTCCTCAAGCGATTCGCCTTTCCACGCGAAGACGGCGATGCCGCGCTTGGCGATGGCCGCGGCAGCATGATCTTGCGTGGAAAAAATATTGCAGCTTGCCCAGCGCACAGTCGCTCCAAGATCGGTAAGTGTCTCGATCAGCACCGCGGTTTGAATGGTCATGTGCAACGATCCAGTGATGCGGACGCCGGCCAGCGGTTTCTGCGGCGCATATTTCTCGCGGATCGCCATGAGCCCGGGCATTTCCTTTTCCGCGATCGAAATTTCTTTGCGACCAAAGTCGGCCAACGAAATGTCGGCGACTTTGTAATCGGTTTCGGTTCGTTCGACTGTCGATGTTTTCATAAAAAGATTGTGTCCCTTCTGTCGCTTCTGTCCTTTCGCTCAAACGACAAAAGCGACACAAACGACAAAAAATCGCCGATTATGTTGCCGCCTTTTTCAGTTCTGCGGCTTTGTCTGTTCGCTCCCACGTAATATCGGGATCGTCGATCTTGCCGAAGTGAC
>JBKPBJ010000382.1:0-4243 GCA_046726875.1 Verrucomicrobiota bacterium | reverse complement strand
CCTGGTTCGACGCCACCTCTGAGTTGCCTAACGAGGCGTTTTCGGCATGGATCATGAACGGCAGCCAGGTGACCGTGGTGGTCACCACAATCGGTTCGCGCGAGCAAAAAGGGTTGGTGAATTTCCGTCGCCGGCTCGCCGACCTAACGAAGAAAATGACATCGGGAGGACCGACTTCTCTGAAGAAAGCGTTGTCCTGGTATTATGGAGAGCAGGGCCCAGTTTATTTTAAAAACGCCAGCGCCGGGTATTACAAAGGGATAGAAAACATCAGGCCCGCGTTGCCGGGTATTTTCGAAGAAGTCTTAACTGTTCCTGGACTGATTTTTCAAATCAATACCCTGGGCGGTGTGATTTCCAGTGACGTGGACGGCGCTTATCCGCATCGCGCTTTCCCTTACCTGGGCGAGTCTCAGGCCTACTGGGAATCGGCCTCGCACGCGGCGGTTCTCCGAGAGGCGATAGGTCGGATGCGCAATCATATTGCGCAAGCCGGCGTCACAAACCATTACGCAAACTATCCGGATCTTGCTTTCGAAGACTGGCCAACGGCATATTACGGCGCTGAAAATTACGCCCGCCTCCAGCAACTAAAACAGCGCTACGATCCCGAGAACCGCATTCGCCATCCGCAAAGCGTGCAGCCGAGCTGAGGGATCAGCGAGACAGAAGGTAAAGCCGCGCAGGGTAGCGACGAACGAGCGTGGGCAGCGAGCGAGTTTCAATTGTCTGCTTGATTGAGGACGGCAGAGGTTTCCGCGAACGGGTTCAGCGCATTTCACTGCCGAAACCCGATTCAATTCGGGAATATGCGTTTATCCGCCGTGCTCGGGTTCATATTCGATATTGACGGCACCCTGGTCGATTCCAATGAACTGCATGTCGATTCCTGGGACGGCGCATTCCGGCGATTCGGCAAACAATTTTCTCGGGAACAATTACGCGCACAGATCGGCAAAGGCTCCGACCAATATTTACCTGCATTTCTCACGCCCGAGGAGATCAAACGTTTCGGCAAGGAGCTGGATGAATACCGGTCTCAGCTTTTCAGAAAAGAATATCTTCCGAAGGTCCGACCGTTCCCGAAAGTGTGCGAACTTTTTCAGCGCATTCACGACGACAAGAAACGAATTGTGCTCGCCAGTTCCGGCAAAAAGGCTGACACCAAGTATTACATCGACCTGCTTAAGATCGGCGATCTCAACGACGGCTATGTGTCGGGTGACGATGCAGACAGTTCCAAACCTGCGCCCGACATCTTCGCCGCTTCACTGAAAAAGCTCGGAGGCATTCCACCTCCCGACGCTGTGACCGTAGGCGACACAAGATTCGACATCGAAGCCGCCGGAAAAGCGGGCCTGAAAACGATTGCGTTTCTGTGCGGCGGCACGCCGGAAGCAGTGTTGCGTGAGACGGGTGCAATCGCCATCTACCGCGATCCTGCGGACTTTCTCGCCCATTACGATGCGGTAGTTAAATCGAAAAGTTGAGCGACGGACACATGGTTCGTTTTGCTAGCCGCGTTGATCAACGCAAAAAAAAGCGCCCCGCAGTTCAGCGGAGCGCTTTTGTGTCGCGCATTATGATGCGCTATTCAACTACAACAAACTCAGGATCGCCCTGGCAGATCACCCGCTCCGTATACACGAAGCCGTCCACGTCAACCGCGACCCAACAGCCGTCCACGAATACGAAGTACGTGTTCCCGATCAATCGGAAATGGTTCGCACCATATCGTTGGACAAAGAACTCTTTCGGATGCCGGCCGAGACTGAACACTTCGGCATGACGCGTTCTGAACTCTTCCTTGTTCACCGTCGTCGTCTGATTCGTGCCCGTTACGTTCGTCTGGCTCGTGCTCGAACGCATCCCAGGTTCATTCTTCCTTATCTCCTGGGCGCGACCCTTAACGTTCGTCTGTCCACGTACGTTTGTGCCGGTCTCAGGTTTTGCCTGCGGTTTGGTCGCCTCCTGCTCCTGTGCGGGCCGCATTTTCTTGCCCTTCGCCGGCGCAGTCGTCTGCGTTTGGTTCGTCTGCCCCTGCGTTGTCGTCTGTTGTTGCTCGTCCGTTGTCTGGCCTAAGGCCATAAACGGTAACGCCAGGGCAGTTATTGTTGTTAGTACATAGATCTTCATGTTTTTTCCTTTTAAAGTACTTCGTATTTCCAACAAATTTTGGTCCCCGATTCGGCTTAAATTTTATAAAACTCGCTCGCCTCTCGGCCTACTCGCTCCCTACCGCGTCACTTTACCTTCTATCGTTCCTGATTACTCTCTCCTGATTCCGTTTATTGCGAAGCGGATCCGTTTTAATTCCGCGGCGAGCAATTTTGCCTGGTCTGCCGTGAGTTCGACGAGCGGCGGCCGCACCCTGGCCCATTCCGGATCGTTCGTGTAAATCGCGATCGCCTGTTTCAATGCCGCGATCATCGACGGAAATTTTCTGCTGCTGAATACTTCGCGCACGATGTTTAGCTGCGCCTGTTGGGCTTGGAGCTCTGCAGACGTCTGATGTCCGATGTCCGATGTCTGATTTTTGGTGCATGCCGCATACAGCTCGTGAATTGCTGCCGGGTTTACATTGGCCGTCGCGGAAATCGTGCCCGCACCGCCGTTGCGCATATTTGCGAGCAGGAATGATTCGCTGCCGACAAACACATCAAAGCTGAAGCTTCCCTGGGATTTGGAGCTTGGGGTTTGGGATTTCGAGCTCTTCTCGTGGATATTGCCACCGCGACGAGCACCAAACGTCCGCTCACCCTTTGAATGTTGGATCTTGGAGCTTCCCTGGGATTTGGAGCTTGGAGTTTGGAATTTCGAGCTTGTCTCGTGGCGAGCTCGGGCTGCAAACGCATCGAGAAAGGTTTTGGTGTTATTCCAATCGCCTGAGCTGTCTTTCATCCCCGCGATTGCGTTTGGATAAGCTTTCAGGAGACGCTCGACCAATTTTGGTGTGATCCCGACGATCGCCACCGGCGGAATATGGTAGAGATAAATCCGCAGTCGCGCGTCGCCGACGCGTTGCACCACTGTGCTGAAGTGCCGGTAGAGACCTTCTTCGCTGACGTCTTTGTAATAAAACGGCGGCAGCATCAGCACACCGGCGCAACCGTGTTTTACCGCATGCGCTGTGAGCTCGACCGTCTCGGCGATCGAGCAGCAACCCGTGCCCGGCATCATCCGCGACGGGTCGATGCCGGCCGCGACCAGCGCATCGAGCAACATCATTCGTTCTTCGGCTGACATCGAATTCGCCTCGCTGGTCGTGCCAAACGGAGCCAGCCCGCAGTTCTGCGAAAGCAACCATTCGCAATGCCTTATGAATCGTTCACGGTCAGGCGCAAGATCCGCCTTAAACGGCGTTACGACCGGCGCGAGCACACCGCGGATCATTTGGTTTCCACCTTATTAGCAGGCATCTGCCTCGCCAAGATTACGCTGGATTTCGCCAAACCCAAGGAACGCACAGCAGCGATTATTTATTACGGCGTCCCTAATATTTACGGGTCGAAGCTACGCGATAGGCTTTATGCGATTTCAAGCAGCGCTTCCTGCACTCAACATAGACCGACCGGTTGCACACAACGGTCTCGACATTCTGGAGAGCTGCACCTGATGCCGCGCGAAGTCGAGTTCACCATCAGCTGGACAGCAATTGCGAAGCTTCTACTCGCGATCCTGATGGCTTATCTACTCGTTAGACTTTGGCCTTTGATACAACTCTTGCTGCTCGCCTTGCTCATCGCGATTGCCTTCAACCCGCTTGTGCATTGGACATGCAAACATCGTTGGCCGCATTGGACCGCGGTACTGATGTCTGCGCTTATCTTGTTTGGGTTCGTCGCGTTGCTTGTCACGATCCTCATCCCAACCTTCACGGGTCAGGGCGGAAGCCTGATCGAAAGCTTGCCGTCGCTGCGCGATCAATGGACGGCGAAATTGCCGCAATCCGGACCAGTTCGCGAAATCGCAAATCAGTTTCTGAGTTCTCCCGCGTTCGGGGATCCGGTGCCATTGCTAAAGCAGTTTCTTGCGGTTCTGACAGTTGCGCTCAGCGGAGTCGTTCAGTTCTTCCTTGTTCTGATCGTGGCCATTTATTTCGTCGCCGATGGACCGCGCGTCTATAGCTGGCTCATCGCGTTCCTGCCCCGTGCCGACCGGCGGAAAATGGATAACGCGGCGGCCGAGATCATTTCCGTTGTCGGGCACTACATCGTCGGGCAGTTCATCACATCCGTGTTGT
>JBKPBJ010000381.1:0-30497 GCA_046726875.1 Verrucomicrobiota bacterium | reverse complement strand
GCCCGGCACTGGCATCCAGAAAGCGCCTACTTCCCATCCGAGGTTTTCACAGACGGCTTGCAGAATTCCCGGCACTGCCTGGGTGAGAGCTGGAGATTCTGAAAGGATTCTCGCTACCGCCAGATTGACAGCCGTTTGTTGTTCTGAGCGCTTTCGATCGGTGATCTCGGTATCTGTTTCAAGGATCGAAGGCGGTTGGCCTTTTGCATCGCGATCGACCGACCAACGGCTAATGACGACGACTTTCTTGCCGTCCTTTCGAGTATGAGCCAATTCACCCGACCAATGATTATCGCGCGCCAAATTTTTTCGAATCTTTTCTAAATTTTCCGGATGCGTTGTCTGTAACAGCTCGTGCGTAATTTTTCCGAGCGCTTCTTTGGCCGGGAAGCCGTACATTTCCTCCGCGCCGCGGTTCCAATAAACGATCCGATCTTGATGATCGCGGACGATGATTGCGTCGTTGGTCAAATTGAGGAGCCGCGCCTGTTCAGCAAGGCGTCGTTCCGTTTGTTTTTGGTTGGTGATATCGCGAGCAATTTTTGAAACGCCGACAATTTCGCCTTTCGGGCCTTTTATCGGCGATATCGTCAACGAAACATCGATCAACTGTCCATCCTTCCGACGACGAACCGTTTCGTAGTGATCCAACGATTCACCACATCGAATTCTTCTCAGGATCTCCTGTTCTTCATCTTGCCGGTCTTTGGGAATCAGAGTCAGGACCGATTTGCCGATGATCTCTTTCGGTTTGTATCCAAAGATGCGTTCAGCGCTTTGGTTCCAATCGGTGATGATCCCATTCAAAGTTTTTGCCGCGATCGCGTCGTGGGAGGATTGAACTGCCGCGGCCAGGCGCATGGCTGCCGTCTCAGCACGTTTGCGCTCGGTGATGTCAAATAAACAATTGATGGCGCCGGTAATTTTGCCGTGCTTATCAGTCAGCACGCGCGGTGCCGGAACGGCGTGCCGTCTTTCGCCGTCCGGTCGCTCGATGACGATTTCCAAATCCTCGGGTGTAAGTTTCTCGCCGCGTAACGCCCGTGCCATCGGGTATTCGTCATGCGGCATCGGGCGGCCGTCGGGATAATAGATTTTATACGACCCACAGAATCTCGGTTCCTCGCCGTTGCCGGTGGGATCACGTCCCCATAATTCGCAGGCCCGCCGGTTATATTCCCGAATGATTCCGTCTGCATCGCAAACGTAAATCGCCACCGGAACCAGATCGAAAAGTGTACGGTAGCGCTCTTCTGATCGCTGGATCGTTTCTTCAAAGCGTTTTCGCTCGGTGATATCGACAATCGCCGTCTGATAAAGGCGCGCACCGTCCCGCATCGAGGAGGTCATCGGCGAACTCTCTAGACGCGTGAGAATGGTGTCGCCGTTTCGTTTTTTCAGATGCAGCTTAGTTTCGACGCGGCTGTCCGACGACCGGCAGCGCAGCAGATGATTTAAAAAGAGCAGCCCGTCATCTTTCGTCACGTGAAGCGCAAACGGCTCGCCGATCAATCGAGCGCGCGAACCACCGAGAAGTTGGGCTGCGGCGAAGTTAATCTCTTCGATTCGACCGACGCGGTCGAAACTGACATAACCAATCGGTGCGAGCTCGAAAAGATCGACATAGCGTTGAGTGGCTGCCTCCAGTTTCGTCTTTGGATGCTTGAAGACTGGTGCGCGCGCCGATCGCTTCGTCGCGCCATTTTTCCTAACCGCCCCATTCGCCGAAGTTTTCCGGGGCGCATGAGAGGCTCTCTTCATGTTTTTCATGCCTGCACCGATTGATTCGCGCGCGGCTCCCCCGCCCGATGGCGTGATTTTACAGTCATCCGCTCCGCGTCGCTTTTTATTTGTGCGAGAAGACTTTTTTCGCACGGTTCGGCGGTTCACCGGCATATAGCTCTACTTTTTCCCCCTCAGCTCAACCAGCGTGATAACCGCGCCGTCGATTTTGTTGTCGATGGTGCGATAGGGGCGCACCCGCAGCGAGTACTCGCGGCCCTGCAGGTCCTTCACTTTTCGCTCTTGCATGTTCAACGTCTCGGTCACGTCTCGCAGAATATTTTCCAAATCGGGAACGTCGATGTTGGGTCTGAGCTCGGTGATGCGCCGGCCGATATCCGTCGGCAGGATGTTGAAAGCGTTGCGCGCCGTTGGCGTCGCCCGCCGCACCATGAGTGCACGATCCACCATTACGATCGGGATTTGGACGCTGGTCAATAGATTGTCCAGATCGCTGGTGAGCTGCATCATCTCCAGGTTGCGATTGCTCAACTCATCGTTCAGCGTGGTCAATTCCTCGTTGGTCGATTGCAATTCCTCCTTCGTCGTCTCGAGCTCTTCATTCATCAATTGCAACGCTTCATTCCTTGAAAGCAACTCCTGGCCGGCAGACTGCGATGCGCTCAATTCCCTTCGCACCTGGCTCATATTGCGTTGTTTTGCGGTCTTGCCCAATACCTCAAGCAATCGCCCGGGCCGCATTCCTTTGGTGGTTTCGTCAAAAATGACTAGCAGCCAGGATTTGTCGGAGACTGGAAGCTTGAAGGGTACGACTTCGATGTTCACCTCGCGCGTTTTCCCGTCGAATTTAACGAGCGCTCGTTCTCTTCGCGCCGGCTTGCTGGTTTTGATGGCGCGATCGATGGCGGCGCGCAAATCGACTACCATACTTGGTCGCACCAGTTGCAAAAGATTACGTGTGGCCGGGCCGGGCATCTGTTCGAGATAATCATCGGTGCGGCCACGGAACTGTTCGATGTGTAGAGCGTCGTCGATCACCACCGCGGCCGGAGCGTAGGCGCTGAGCATGATGCGATCGGTTATTTCCAGAAGTTGCTCATTGAAATCTGGGCGGCCGCTCGAGATCGAGCTTACCCCCGTCTCCGGAAATTCGTAACCGCGATAAGAAACAAGATCGACAAGCCTCGGAGTAGGCACGTTTCTCCTCGCATAAATCCTGTTCTTCCTGTCCACCGGTTCAAAAAGTTTGTCGTACAAGCCAACCGATTCAGCCGGACCGAGAATCAAATAGCCGCCGGGGTTGAGCGCGTAATGAAACTGCGGGATACAGCGCCTGTGTAGTTGAGGACTAAGATAAATGAGGACGTTGCGGCAACTAATCAGATCCAGGCGCGAAAATGGCGGATCGGCCGTGATGTTTTGACGCGCGAACGTGCAGAGGTCGCGCACGTTTCGATTGATCTGGTAATTGCCGTCGCGCCTGGCGAAGAAACGTTTCAAACGCAAAGGCGACAGGTCCTTCTCGATAGCGCTGGAATAAACGCCCCCGCGCGCGTGCTCGATGGTCGATTCGCTTAAATCGGTGCCAAAAATCTGAATGTTCATATTCGAACCCCGCCGGCCGAGCGTTTCCAAAATGCAAATAGCGAGTGAATAGACTTCTTCGCCCGTAGCGCATCCTGGCACCCAGGCGCGCAAAGTTTTGTGTTGATTTTCCTTTTTGCTCTTCAAGAGGGCCGGCAGAAATCGTTTTTTCAATTCGCGAAACATGCGCTCGTCGCGGAAAAAATGTGTGACGTTGATGAGCAGATCATCGAAGAGCGCTTCGATCTCTTGTTTGTTGTCGCGCAGGAACTTCGCGTACTGGCTTAGCTTCTCCATTCGATGCAGTGCCATGCGTCGTTGAATACGACGCAGCAGGGTCGCATGCTTGTAGCTGCTGAAATCGACCCCCATGTGTTTTCTGAGCGAGAAAAAGATGCGCCCGAGATCATCCGTTTTGAGATGACTTTCCTTCCTGGTTTTCACGGCCTCGCCGTCGGCCATGCGCCGCCGGATGTACGGATGATCGGCGACGCGCCCGATCTCCTGTGCGATCTCCCGCGGTGGAAGGGCGACATCGATAAAGCCGGCGCGAATTGCGCTGCGCGGCATCGCATCAAATTTCGCACTCCCTTCACTTTGCGCGAAGGTCAGGCCACCGGCCGCCTTGATCGCGCGCAAACCCGCTGTGCCGTCAGTGCCACTACCAGATAAGATCACGCCGATTGCACGCGAACCGCGGTCTTCGGCTAGCGATTCAAAAAAATGATCGATCGCCAGATTGAGCTGTTGCGTTCTGCGAATCAACTTGAGCGCGCCCTCTTTCACGATCACGCACTTGTTCGCCGGCTGGACATAAACTGTATTTGGGCGTGGCGTAGTAGGTTCCGCGAGTTCGAGGACCGGCATCGCTGTCACTTTGCCGAGCAACTTTGGCAATCGGCTGGCGTGATGCGGATCAAGATGTTGCACGATCACGAACGCCATTCCTGTACTCGGCGGCAGGTGGCGCAGCAATTCCATCGCCGCTTCGAATCCACCAGCCGAACCGCCAATGCCGACGATCGGGCAACTTAATTGTTTCTTTGGTGTCTTCGCACGCGCTGTTTGCCGAGGTGGTTTAGAGCGAACGGATTTTTTGAGGCTCGATTTTGTTCGTGAGAGCCGTGCACCCCTCTTCGGTGTTCGCTTCACAGCCATGGCGCTTTTTGATGCTAATTCCGGCCTTCCGATCACACAAGTTTTGATTGCGATCTGACGCATCTTGTAAATCGAAACAGCCTGAGGGCCGGCTGTCTCCACGATTTGCCGTCGACGCGTATCGGTGGAGTCGGGCCGCTGTTCTGCACATTGCAGCCTAACACCTTGCGAGTCGCGATTCATTAATGAAAGGCGGCTGGCTCCCCATGATGAAACGCGCAACAAGGGCGAAGACGAGCTGATGAACCGCCTTGAAGAGTCCGTTGCCACGGCCGAAAATGATCTAAAGCTCCTGCGCGAATTGGAGCGGATTTTAGCGGGCTGTCGTCGCGGTGGCTGAGTTACGAGGCCGTAGCAGACCTGATGGCGGCCAGACGTTCCTCAATCAGCTCCCGCTCAACTTCCCAGTAATTGAGCGCTGAAAGCAGAAGCCTGTCAGGTTGGTCACGATGTATAACTTCTTCGGGCGCGACCGTTTTCTGTCCCGAATCGTTTGTGGCCTTTTCCAGTTTGCGTCTGGGTTTCGCCCTTCGCCACCTTCCGCGTTTCGGTCGTGCTCCTCCAGTCACCATTTTTCCTTCCTTTGTTCTCTACCTGTAATTCGCATTACAACCGGCAGCGGCCGTCAAGAACCCCTTTCCGCTCCACCACCGCTATTCAACAGCAATAGAGCTGCGAAAGTTTCGCGAGAAGAACAGCGCCGATACTACTGCGGTCGCAGGACAGCGCGCTTTGCGCGCGAGTTGTTGAACTAATCGGCAGCAGCAGAAGCACTTCGAAAGAACCGGTGAGGCTTCGTCGAATTGGTCGCCATTTCGTTAGGCGGACGCAGCTCAGCCAGGTATTTGCACGTCAAATGCGCGGAGCGCGGCCCCGACGGTCGGCCCCGATCCCTACGATGCCTTCTTCCATGTTTGGGCCGAGCAGTGCGAATCCAAGGATCGCCGCGAAAGAGGAGTTGGGGACAGCGCACGGCGGATGGGCTTCCCGGATGGGCCGCGCAATAATGCTTCATTTGCTCAATGGCCGCTGCGGCATAATCCATGATGCGGCGTCGACGGGGGGGGTAAAACCATTTTTGTTCATCTGCAAACCTACAACGCGTATCTGCGGGAGACTGGATGTTAATTTTTAGCTGTCCCGCATCTATCCAGATCGGATTTTCACCTATAAAAGAATCCACCGTGGGCCCGATTGCGCACGTCGTTGACAGGAACGTAGTATCTCAAACCGTGGCGCTAACTACTGCAGTCAGATTGTCGGAGAACGAACAACTGGAGGCGCTGCGCCTGCTCGATCAATTTCGAGCGTGGCATTCACTTGATGAAAAACGTTATTGCCTGGTTTGCGGCTCAATTATTAGGGGGCGGCAAATCCAGATCGCTAGCGGAAGCCGCGGCAACGGACCGCTGCGGCTGTGTTGTCCGACGGACGGTTGCAACTCAATTCCGATGGATTGGGTGCTACCCACGGATGAGATCCTCGCCAAAGTGGAAAGGATGGCAGCCGAAGAACGCAAAGCTTCGGCGTTAAAGCCGGCTGCTCGTACTAACGGCAACGGGAAAACCGTGCACGCCGTCAGAGAACGCGACGACTTGATGTCGCGATTGCGCAAGTTCGCGTTCCATTTGAAGCGGCATTACTAAGGCTGTCCCCTCCAATCCCTGCGGGCCATGAGCCTCCCGGCGGGTCCGCAGGGTGACAGTTTCTGCGACAGGTAAGGATCTGGACTTTGAGTTTCGACTTCTTTTCGCGAAAGCTTTGAGAGTGCGATCGCGTCCTCGCCTCGCTTGTTCGCCGCGCGTCGTGTTTCGATCTAAACGATGCGAAGACGCATCGCACTCCTAAAGCGCTGCGCGCAAAATATCGGGACACGCCATTCCTTTTTCCCGGGACTGTTGTGATAACCGGCAGGCCGAGCATGATTAGGCCTAACGAGACTTTGCCTCAAAATCTGCACTTCAATTGCAGAGAAAATCTGTACGCATCCGGCGGTGCGCTACCGACGGTCGGTCATGGCCTGGAACTGCCCGCCTTTTTCCCACGGTTCCTGTTTGTTCCACGGGATTGAAGAGCCGCCTCGATCATCGGGATCGCTGACGAGCGCGGTTTCCTTCTGTGTTGCGCATGAGGTCAACGCGACCACGAATGCGCACAGCAGAACGGGAACGACGATTGTTCGGAGCTTAAGGACTCGTGCCAGCATAAATCACATTGTCTCCAGGTTGTACTTGGACGCCGCGTGCCAAACTGTTGGTGATGATATCGCCGATAGCTGTCGCTGGTTCAACTGAAGAAATGCGAATTTTTCCAATCAACGTCCCATCGCGCAAGACGAGCATTTCGGAATTCGGTTCCACGCCGTTGCGTGCGCCGAGGTTCAAAACCACGAAATTATACGCTTGGTTGTACGCAAGCACCGTTCCGTGCACGCCCGCACGATGACTGCTGCTGGCTTCCCGTTGTGCGCTTGCGGTCTCGCGGCGTCTTCTCGCCTCCGCCCTGGGTGCTTCCTTGGGTTGAGCGGATCGCTCCTGCGCGTTCTGCAGTTTCTCAGCGAGCAAAGCTTTTTCCTGCTCGGCGCCATCGAGCTGACGACGCAGATCATCGACTTGCGATTGCAAATCGGCGCTGTGCGCATTCTCGGCGGGCGCCGGGGTGATGCCCGTCGCCGATGGATTCGGGTTCGCTCCCGCTGCCGCCGCGCGTTGGCGTAGCGCTGCAATTTCCTGTTGGCTGGAGTCCAGTTTGCCTTTGAGATCTGCTTTATCTTTCTCTGCCTGGGCAAGTGCTGCCTCTGCCTTTGCGATCCGTGCTTCTGTATCAGCTATCTTGCCCTGTTGTTGTTGTGCTGTATTTACTCCACCCGCTGGCGCGTTCACTTTCGCCGGCACCGGCGCGCGCGGTGTCGCGGCGTTCGCACGGAGAGCTTTCACTTTCTGGCTGTTCAGGAGAGCGAAAAACGCCGCCAGCACGAGAAAAATCACCGCCAGCCCGCTCAAACTTTTAGGTGTGACGGTGAAAAGGGCCGATTCCCTTTGCGCCATAAGCGTGCCTTTTAACAATAGATCGCGTGAAAATGCAATTACGATTTCAGCAGGAAGACGGAAACGTTTCTGCGCGCAGGACCGCCTCTTCCTCGAAAGGAGAGGGGGAGGGTGAGGATTCTGAGGCTATCGCACGCGAAGATTCGAGCCCCTCACCTTAATGCTCTCCCCTTGTGCAGGGGGGAGAGGCGAAACGATCCGACACCGGACCTGATGGAAAAACGAACGTGGTTTAATGCCGATTGCGTTTGTTCGATTTTCAATCGATAGAGATTTCATGGGACAGCAGCACCGGGTACGAATGAAGCGCAAGCGGCGCCTGGCATATTTGCGACGCAAAAAGGCAGCGCTGCGTGCTGCCGCCGCGCGCCCGGTGCCAGCGAAGCAGCAGGCACAGAGAGAAACTGCTGTGGCGGAGTGATTTGTTTCCATTCGTCCAGATATATTGCTTTGATGTATGGACGTAGCGCCAACGACGCGATCTCATGTTGAACCTGGGCACTCGCCCCAGGAATTCGGGAATAGCCGCAAGCCAGCGCTGAAAGCGCGATTCAACACAACGTGCCTGTGAACCGGTGCCGGAAGTGAATGGCGCTTTCAGCGCTGGCGTTATTTGATTCGTCGATTACCCGGGGCGTTGCCCCAGGCTTAGTCATGAAAGGCGCCTTTGCGCTATAAAACACCTTGTTAGGCGGTTCGAAGAGCTTCGATTCATGCAACGCAAAACACGTGTAGATTATTTCGATGCAATCGCGGGCGCGTTATCTGATCGTCGATGGGCACAGCGTTATTTTTGCCTGGCCGGAGCTATGCAAACTTCATGCGCGCCGGTGCTCGCTGGCGCGTGAGGCGCTGATCAAGCAGTTGCGCGATTATCAGGATTGGACCGGTGTGCGCGTGGTAGTGGTGTTTGATGGAAAAGGGAAAAACGTCGAGGTGACCTCTGACCCGGGCGAGGTGCAGATTTTTTATTCGCGCAGGGGACAGTCGGCCGACGCGATCATTGAGCGGTTAGCAAGCAAGTACGCCAAGAATTTCGAACTGATCGTTGCCACCTCGGATTCGATGGAAGCCGAGACCGTGCACGCGTGCGGCGCGGAATCAATTTCGCCCGAAGGATTGCGTGGGCTGGTAGCGAGCGCGCGGCGAAGCTAGTGCCGATTTTGTAGCCACCGGCCTGTGGCCGGTCCAACTCGGTGTTGTGCTTTACGCCAAGACGGCCCATAGGGCCGTGGCTACTGCGCTGCCTTCTTCTCCTACAGCCCCAGTTTCTTCTCGATCGCTTTTACTCGCGAGAAGAGTTTTCCGAGCCGATGGATCCAGGCAATCTGTTGCTTCGCCTCTGGAAATGGCACTGCGGGAGAGCCGAACCAGACGCCACCGGGCAAATTCTTTGTGATACCGCTCTGTGCGGCGATCATGCTGCCATCCGCGATTTCAAGGTGACCGACGATGCCCACCTGTCCTCCCATCATAACTCGTTCGCCCACGCGCGTGCTGCCTGAGATGCCGGTCTGCGCCACGATCACGGAATTCTTTCCGATCACCACGTTGTGCGCGATCTGCACGAGATTGTCGATCTTCACGCCTTGCTGGATCCATGTCCGGCCAAAACGCGCGCGATCGACAGTTGTGTTCGCGCCGATCTCGACGTCGTCGTCGATTTGGACAATCCCAAGCTGCTGAATTTTCTGGTGGCGGCCATCCACCATTTCGAAACCAAAGCCGTCAGCTCCGATAACAGCGCCACTGTGAATGATCACGCGCGAGCCGATCCGACTTCGCTCGCGAATTGTCACATGTGGATAAATGTGACATGCGGAACCGATCAACGTCTCCTGTCCGACGTAGCTGCCTGCCCCGATGATCGTATCGTCGCCAATCTTTGCGCCGGGTTCGATGATCGCGAGCGGCTGAATCGAAATGCGCTGCCCCAGTTGAGCGCTTGCATCGACGACCGCGCTGGGATGAATACCAGGCGCGAATGTGATCGGCTTTGGCGCGAATTTGAGCACCACCTGCTCAAATGCCTTGGTCGGATCTGAAACGCGAATCTGCGCGGCATCAATCGGCTCAGCAAAATCCGGCGGAACAAAAACCGCCGAGGCGCGGGTCTTACGGAGCAGCCCGATGTATTTTCGATTTGCGAAGAAACTGATTTCTCCCGGTGTCGCTTCCCCGAGCGAGGCAGCGCCAGTGATTTGCAGCGTCGGATCGCCGACTATCTCGCCTCCACAAATTGTCGCTACGTCTTGCAGAGTAAAAGTCATGGCAAGGTGTTGAAGCGAAACTTCCGGGTAGCGCACGCATCTCGCGTGCTGGTTTCGGCGTCGCGCCGAAACGATCTTTTTTTGAATGGTGCCCGCAGCGAACGGGTGGAGATGAAAAGCAAAGTCCGCGATCGCGAGGACGCGCTCGCCAGCACGCGAGTCGCGTGCGTTACCCGGAGTGGGCGCCTCGCACTCATTTCCACCGCGGCGCGCGTTTTTCGATGAAGGCCTGCACGCCTTCGAGGGCGGCTTGGTCCATCATGTTGCACGCCATGACTCGGCTCGCTGCGTTGTATGCGTCGGCGATGCCGAGTTCGGCTTGGCGGTAAAAAAACTCTTTGCCCATTGCGACCGCGACACGTGGTTTGCTGATAATCGCGGCGACGAGTTTCTCGAGCTCGGTGTCAAGTTGTTCGGGTTCTGCGACACGGTTAACCAAACCGCGTGTCTTAGCCTCCAGTGCGCTGATAAACTCGCCGGTGACGAGCATTTCGAACGCTTGTTTGCGCAAAATGTTTCGCGAAAGTGCCACGCCGGGTGTGGAACAGAAGAGGCCGACGTTAACCCCACTCACTGCGAACCGGGCGGCGCTCGAGGCGACTGCGAGATCGCACATTGCGACCAGCTGACAACCTGCGGCCGTCGCGATTCCCTGCACGCGCGCAATCACAGGCACCGGAAGCCGCTGGATAGCGAGCATCATCTCGGAGCATTGGGTGAAAAGTCGTTCGTAATACTCCATTGATGGATCGGTGCGCATTTCCTTCAGGTCGTGACCCGCGCAGAAAGCTTTGCCCTCAGCCGCAATGACAACTACACGTACGGATTCGTCGGGCGCGATCGCGTCGAGCTCGCGCTGCAACTCCGCGAGCATCGCTTCGGTTAATGCGTTGAAAGCCTGCGGGCGGTTCAGCGTCAACGTGGCCACGCCGCGCGCGTCCTGACTTCGCAAGACGACTGGCTCGTCGGCTTCGGACATTTTCGGACGCGATACCGATTGAATCGTTGCTGGAGAAGATTTCACAGCTCTGTGACCGTTAAACCGCTACTGCTGAAACTCCAAACCTGAAATTCGAAAAATTTAGTTTCCGTTTCAGGCGACCGGCAACATCATCATTCGAAAGGTTGCATAATGATAAGACTCGAAGCGATTGCTCATTCTGGGGAGCGCACGCGGCTCGCGTGCTGGTTTCGGCGGCCTCGCCGAAATCTTCGGAGTACCACATTACATCCATTCGGAACAAAAAGTTCGCGATGGCGAGGACGCCATCGCCAGCACGCGAGCCGCGTGCGCTCCACAGAATGAAAATCATCGCGATCGCTAATCAAAAGGGTGGGGTTGGCAAAACGACCACAGCCGTGAATCTCGGGGCTGCGCTGGCGGAGATGGGCAAGCGGATTTTGCTTGTCGATCTCGATCCACAAGCAAATGCGACGAGCTCATTTAGTTTGCAGGGAGTCGAGGACATCAGCCTTTACGAGCCATTGCTCGGCGGGGCTTCAATCACCGAGAAAATCCTGCCAACCAGGCGCGAAGGGCTATTCATCGTGCCCGCCGATCTCGATATGGCCGGCGCGGAGGTGGAGATCGCGCGGATGCCAAATCATCTCACTCGCCTCGCGGAAACTCTGGCCCCGCTGCATACGGATAAGACATTCGATTTCGTTTTCCTGGATTGTCCGCCGTCGCTTGGGATTTTGATGAGCAACGCGCTCGCCGCCGCGGACGAGCTGCTGACTCCGATTCAGTGCGAGTATTTCGCGCTTGAAGGGTTAGTGAAAATTGTGCGGCTCATCGAGCAAGTACTCGATTCAGGTGCGAACCAGCGTCTCGAGCTGGGCGGGATCGTTATGACGATGTTCGACGCGCGGACCAATCTTAGCCAGCAGGTTGTTGCCGACGTGCGAAAACATTTCGGTGAACGCGTTTACGAGACTGTGATCCCGAGGAGCGTGCGCTTGAGCGAAGCGCCGAGCTTCGGCAAATCGATTCTGGAATACGCTTCGAGCGGACCTGCTGCCCAGGCGTATCGGGCGCTGGCGCGCGAGTTCATCAAGCGTCACGCTTCCCTAGCCACTCCTCGCGAGTTATCGCATACACCAGCGTCGGAAAACCGCGAAACGTAATTTCCTTTTCCACTTTCATTCCATTTTTTTCCGCCACGCGACGTGAGGGGATGTTTTCCGGATGAATCAGCGAGATGACGCGTGGCAGTTTTAAATCCGCAAAGGCGTGATCGCGAACAGCGTGCGCGGCTTCGGTGATGAGACCGCGATTCCAATAATCGGGATGCAGCCGGTACCCGATCTCGACCTCCCCCGGCACTTCGGGGTGATGGTGAAACCCGCAATAACCGATGACCGCGTCTTCAGCCCTTGGGACGACGGCAAATTGCGACGGAATGCCGGCGCGATCCCAGCCCATGACCTTCTCGATGAAAGCGACCGTCTGTTTGCGTTCGGTGAAAACGCCTAACGAAAAGCGCATGAAATCCGGATTGGCGAACAACTGCGCCATGGCATCGACGTCTTCTTCGCGGAACGTGCGCAGGATCAGGCGAGGCGTTTGCAACTCCATTGTAGGGACAGCGCGCTGCGCTGTCCGGACGCCGCAGCGCGGCGTCCCTACCTTAATGAACATTCACGTAAACACGAATTACGCGCCGCATTCGATTCATTAAGAAAATGCCACAACAGAACGAGGAATACGCGCGACCGGCGCAGCCGCCCGATACATCAAGTCTGGCCACCGTGCGCGAAGCGGCGGCTTATTGCACTGCGTGTCATTTGTACAAACGCGGAACGCAAACTGTTTTTGGCGAAGGGCCGAAGCATGCGCGGATGATGCTGGTAGGCGAACAGCCTGGCGATTACGAAGATGTCGCAGGCAAACCGTTCGTTGGTCCCGCGGGGAAGATCATGGACCGCGCGCTTGAGGAAGCTGGAATCGATCGGTCACAGGTGTACGTCACGAACGCGGTGAAACACTTCAAATGGGAGCCGCGCGGAAAACGAAGGATTCATCAAAAGCCGAACTCACGCGAGATCGCAGCATGCCGTCCATGGCTGGAAGCGGAACTGCGGATCGTTAGGCCCAATCTTGTCGTGGCAATGGGTGCGACAGCGGCGCAGGCCATTTTCGGTCCGGGATTCCGCGTCACCCGGGAGCGTGGCAAGGTGTTGTCCTCCAAACTCGCCCCGAGGGTGCTCGCGACTGTTCATCCATCATCCCTTCTCCGGCAACCCGACGAGGCATCGCGAGAACGCGAATACAAGAATTTCGTTTCCGATCTTCGCGCCGCAGTCAAGGCAGCTGGCGAATCGGGGCAAACGGACGATTGACGATTTTCGTTACAACCGGGCGTACATTCGCGGCCACGTCTTTTAGTGCGGCGCCGCCCTGGCCCGCCGTAGCCTTGGCGAAAGCGGATGCGCCGCTTTTCGAGGTGCGCGAGGAGAAGTAACACAGACAAACTGAGTCGTTGGGACTTGCCGGTAGCTGAAACCATTCTAGAGGGCCCGCCGCGGAGAGCGCACTCTCCTGTGATTGCGGGACACGCGACAAACGATCGGCTTATCGGATCGGCGACGCCATTGGTGTAGGCGTTGCTTTTCGTTTGACCGGACCGATTTTGACTGTCCTGGCCACAAGCGTTCCGTCAGCGTCCTTCATATAGGAGCCGCTCACCTCGTCGGTGTTGTTGATGTCATCGATGGTCGCTGTCTGTCCGCCTTTGGTTATGGAGGTGCCGTCAATGATTTTCAAAACGCGCGATTCCCTTTTGCCCTGGATCGTGAATGTCTTCGCGCTTTTATCCAGAGCGGAAATGATTCCATGATATGGAACGAGCAATCCTTTTGGTCTCTGCCTGGCGCGGGAACCGTTCGGCGACGTCTGCGAAGCCGGAGGTGAACTCGTTGGCTGGCAGATTGCTTGTTCGCTGAGCAGTGTGCAAAGACACCAAAGCATCAACGCGGCACCGAGGTAGTTGGCCGGGGTTCTCATAAGTTTGAGTGGATTGTTAGGCATTACGGCTGTCTCAATCGTTACTCAAGCTGCATCATTTGTAGCCACTGCATCTCGCGTTTTGTATTCTGCTACAAATGCCTTGCGGAACTGATCGAATCTGCCGCATTCAATTTCACCGCGCGCTCGGTTCATCAGGTTCAGATAAAAATGCAGATTGTGCAGCGTGATCAGGCGAAGCCCGAGAATTTCCTCAGCTTTGATGAGATGGCGAATGTAGCCGCGCGTGAATTCGCGGCAGGCGGGACAGGCGCAGTTTTCTTCAATGGGTCTTTTGTCCAGTGTGAACTCGGCGTTCTTTAGATTCAATGTGCCGATCGGGGTAAACGCGGTTCCATTGCGCGCGAGGCGCGTTGGCAGCACGCAATCGAACAGGTCCATTCCGCGCGCGATCATCTCCAGCAATTGCGGTGGCGTGCCCAATCCCATGGCGTACCGCGGCTTGTCCGTTGGTAAAAACGGTTCTGCCGATTCAACCGCGCGCATCATTTCCTCTTCTGGTTCACCGACGCTCACGCCGCCAATGGCGTAACCGTCCAAATCAAGCTCGACACTCGCATGCGCATTTTGTTTCCGCAGGTCCTCAAAGGTTCCGCCTTGGACGATACCGAAGAGCAGATGGCGATCGATCGCTGATTGCTGATTGGTGATTGTTGATTCTGCAGTTGGGCGTTGGGCGTTCGACGTTGGGCGTTCGGCGTTTTCTTCTTTCCATTCCTTGCATCTCTTTGCCCACCGCACGGTTAATTCAGCGCTTTTTGCCGCGTAATCGTATTCGCACGGAAAAGGAACGCATTCATCGAGCACCATCGCGATGTCGCTGCCGAGCGCGGCTTGAATTTCCATTGCGATCTCCGGCGAAATGAATGCTCGTGCGCCATCGATATGATTTTGGAATTCGACGCCGTCATCACTGATCTTGCGCAATTTCGCGAGCGAGAAAATCTGGTACCCACCGCTGTCGGTGAGGATCGGCCCATCCCAACTCATGAAATTGTGCAGGCCGCCAAAATGCTTGATCACGTCGAGTCCGGGCCTAACGAATAAGTGGTAGCTGTTTCCGAGAATTATCTGAGCATGCAGCTCGCGGAGTTCGCGCGGGGTAACAGCCTTCACGGTACCCTGTGTGCCGATCGGCATAAATGCAGGCGTATCGATCACGCCATGCACAGTTTTTAATCGTCCGCGTCTGGCTTTTGAGTATTGATCGCTCGCGACGGGTTCAAAGGCATTCTGCATGTGCGTTACAGATTGCTCCAACCTTCGCATAAAGCTATGGCTTGGCAGGCGACTTCGCGGGAAATGACGCGCACGAAATATTCGTTGCAGATCAGGATCTTGGCTCTATATTTGGCCCTTACCGCATCAGGCGCGTGAGTGGGTTTATTGCGCGGCCTGAAGCGGGTTTTTTTGTCGCCCGGAGTAACGACTTTTGGCGGCGCTTTACTTTTAGGATTTGGAAAATGCCCACGATCAATCAGCTGATTCGCAAAGGACGCCGCAAGGTGTCGGTGAAATCGAAGTCACCGGCGCTGGCGGGTTGTCCCCAGCGGCGCGGCGTGTGTGTGCAAGTGATGACGCGCACGCCGAAGAAGCCGAACTCTGCGCTGCGCAAAGTGGCGAAAGTGCGGTTGACGAATGGCCAGGAAGTGATTGCCTATATTCCGGGCGAGGGCCACAATTTGCAGGAGCACTCGATCGTGCTCGTGCGCGGGGGACGAGTGAAGGATTTGCCTGGCGTGCGCTATCACATTGTGCGCGGAACCCTTGACGCGCTTGGTGTGGATGGCCGGCGGCGCGGTCGCTCCAAATACGGAGCGAAGCGGCCGAAGGGTGGGGCGGCCGGTGGGGGGGCGGCGAAAGCAGCGCCGGCAGAGGCGAAATAAAAACAATCAACGTTTGAAACAGACAATCGACAATGTCGCGGCGGCGGAGAGTTCACAAAAAAGAGGAGCACGTCGATTCCCGATATGGGAGTGCGGCGGTAGCCCGTCTCATCACTACCGTGATGAAGCGGGGCAAGAAATCCCTCGCCGAACGTGTCGTCTATACCGCGATCGATAAATCGCGCGAAGGTTCCGATTCGGTCGATCCGCTGGAAATTGTAAACAAGGCGATCGAAAACGTTCGTCCTCGGCTCGAAGTCCGCTCGCGCCGCGTTGGCGGTGCGACGTACCAGGTGCCGATGGAAGTGGCGCCCGCGCGGCAAATCTCACTAGCCACGCGCTGGATCGTGAGATTTGCTGACGGCCGCAAGGGCCTAAAATTGGCTGACGCTCTGGCGCAAGAACTCAAAGACGCGGCGACGGGCCAGGGGAACGCCATCAAAAAACGCGACGACACCCATAAAATGGCGCAGGCGAACCGCGCCTTTGCGCATTTCAGGTGGTGACAATTATGGCTACGGCGACGATGGAACAGAAGGAAGCTCCGGCAAAAAATCCAAACTCGCCGGATCGCAAGTTTCCGCTGGAACGAACGCGGAACATTGGTATCGCTGCGCATATTGACGCCGGCAAAACAACAATTACCGAGCGAGTCCTGTTTTACACCGGCATGATCCACAGAATGGGCGAGGTGCACGAGGGCACCACCGTCACCGACTGGATGGAGCAGGAGCGGGAACGCGGGATCACGATCACGTCGGCTGCGACGACCTGCACGTGGGCGCAGCGAAAGGAGGAAGGCGTTTACAAGATTTTCGAAGGCGTTAAGGAGCGCATCAATATCATCGATACGCCGGGTCACGTCGATTTTACCGCCGAGGTGGAGCGTTCACTTCGGGTGCTCGACGGCGCGATCGCAGTTTTCGACGGAGTGGCTGGCGTGCAACCGCAATCCGAAACGGTGTGGCGTCAGGCCACCAAGTACAACGTGCCGCGCCTGGCGTTCATCAACAAGATGGACCGCGTCGGCGCGGATTTCGAAATGTCGGTCGACAGCATCCACAAAAAACTCGGCGCAAACGCGTGGCCGGTTTTGCTACCGCTGGGCAAGGAAGATCAGCTGCGTGGCCAACTCGATGTCATTAACAAGAAGGCGATCATTTACTCCGAGAACGATCAGCTTGGATCTACCTATGAAGTCACCGATGTGCCGAAGGAGTACGTTGATGCGGTTGAAAAGGCGCGCGACGAACTAATCCACCAGGTTTCTCATATCGACGATGAGGTCGCCGAGGCAGTGCTCCATGAGCGCGAAGTCGCGCCGGAGTTACTGAAGGCCGGCATTCGTCGCCAGACGATCGCGAACAAATTCGTGCCGGTGATCGGCGGATCAGCTCTCAAGAACATCGGTATTCAATATTTGGTCGACGCAGTTGTCGATTACCTGCCAAGCCCGCTCGACATTCCGCCGGCCAAAGGCCAGAACCCCGACACTGGCGAGCCGATGGAAGCCGTCACCGATGATAACGGCCCGTTCTGCTCCATCGCGTTTAAGCTTTGGAGCGATCCGTTTGTCGGGAAACTGGTGTTCTTCCGCGTTTACTCCGGCACACTCAGCAAAGGCGATACTGTTTACAATCCGCGCACGAACAAACGTGAGCGGATTTCGCGTTTCATTCAGATCCAGGCAGACAAACGCGAAGACATCGAGACGTGTTACTCCGGCGATATCGCCGCCATCGTCGGAATCAAAAATATTACCACTGGCGACACGCTATGCGATGAGGATCATCCGATCCTTCTTGAACCCCCGTCGTTCCCCGATCCGGTTATCTCAATGGCGATTGAGCCGAAGACGAAATTGGATCAGGAAAAAATGGCGACCGCGTTGCAACGGCTCGCCGAAGAAGACCCGACGTTCCGTGTCTACACGCACGAAGACACCGGCCAGACAATCATCGCCGGAATGGGCGAGTTGCACCTGGAAATTATTCGCGACCGGATGTTCCGCGAGTTCAAAGTGGGGGCGAACGCCGGCAAACCGCAGATCGCGTACCGGGAAACAATCACCAGCAACGCGCACGGCGTTGGCAAATTGATCAAGCAATCAGGTGGTCGCGGTCAATATGGGCACGTGGAAGTGGACGTGCGTCCCGCCGCGCGCGGCAAGGGTCTCACCGTCGAGAACAAGATCGTGGGAGGCATCATTCCGAGGGAATACATCCCCGCGGTGAAAAAGGGCATCGAAGAAGCGGTGCTCAATGGAGTGCTGGGCGGTTATCCTGTTGTTGATGTGGAGGTGGACATTGTTTACGGCTCGTTCCACGAAGTCGATTCCAGCGAGCTCGCATTCAAGATGGCATCGATTTTCGCGATGAAAGACGGCTTCAAGCAGGGCAAACCAATCCTGCTGGAGCCGATCATGAAAGTGGAGAACATCACGCCGGAAGAATATCAGGGCGACATTTGCGGCGACCTGAGCCGGCGGCGTGGCGCGATCAACAGCATCGAGACGCGCGGCAATATGGTGATCATTCACGCGATGGTGCCGCTCGCGGAATTGTTCGGATACGCAACAGCGATCCGGTCGTTGTCGAAAGGACGATCGAGCTATTCAATGGAGCCGTCGCATTTCGAACCGGTCCCCGCGAACTTGGTCGCGGCGATTCTTGATCAAAAGGAGGCGAAATGAGCAATGGCCAGCGCATTCGCATTCGCCTGAAAGCGTTCGATCATCGCATGCTGGACCAATCAGCCATGGAGATTGTTGATACTGCCAAACGAACGGGCGCGCGAGTGGCCGGGCCGATTCCGCTGCCGACATTGATCGAGAAATTTACGGTGAATCGTTCCCCTCACGTTGACAAAAAGTCGATGGAACAATTTGAAATTCGCACTCACAAACGGTTGCTGGACATTATCGAGCCAACCGCGAAGACAGTGGATGAGCTGAAGAAACTGAATCTGCCTGCGGGCGTTGACATCACGATTAAGATTTAAGCGGAGGCGCTTCTGAAACATTTGCAATTGCATGGTCATGAGCATCGGACTTCTTGGACAAAAAATTGGTATGACCAGCGTTTACGACGCCAAGGGCCGATTGTGTCCAGTGACCGTCATCGCGGCCGGCGATAATGTTTTGTTGCGCCGTTTGACCGAAGAAACCGAAGGTTATTCGGCCGTGCAGATTGGGTTTGGCGCGCAAAAGGAATCGCGCGTGACCAAGGCATTAGTCGGTGAATTCAAGAAAGCCGGAGTCGAGCCACAAAGATTTGTGCGCGAATTTCGTCTGCAAAACGATCTTCCCGAGGGCGAGATCAACTTGAGCGTTACGCAATTTCAGGCCGGCGATTTCGTTGATGTGATTGGCCGTTCGAAAGGCAAAGGTTTCCAAGGCGTGATGAAGAAGCACAACTTCGCCGGGCAAGGCGCGGCGCACGGTTCGATGATGCATCGGCGCATCGGCGCGGTTGGCAATCGTTCCACGCCAGGACGCATTTGGAAGAACCAGGGAATGCCCGGTCACATGGGCGATCGGCGTGTGACGGTGCAAAATCTACAGGTGATGCAGGTCCGTGAAGCGGACAAAATCATTTTGGTAAGCGGCGCTGTGCCGGGAGCGAACGGCAGTTATGTGATCGTGCGACCGGCTATTAAACACCCCGAACGCGTGTTGGCGTTACATGCTGAGCACCGAAAGCATGAGGAAGAAGAGAAGGCGAAAAAGCCGAAAACTCTACGTGAATTGGCGCACAACAAATGAGCGCGAAAGTTTTAACCAAAGCCGCGGCGAAAGAAGCGAAGCTCGACATTATCGAGGACGGCCGTGGCACGCAGGCTGTGCACGACGTAATTGTGGCGATGCGTGCGGCGAGGCGTTCGGGTTCTGCCAACACCAAGACCAAAGCCGAAGTAGATTTGTCAGGCGCAAAACCGTGGCGGCAAAAAGGGACCGGTCGCGCCCGAGCCGGTTACAAATCGTCCCCGATCTGGCGGGGCGGCGGCGTCGTTTTTGGGCCGAAGCCGCGGGATTATTCGAAGAAAGTTGGAAAGTCCGTTCGACGACTGGCATTTCGCAAAGCGTTGAGCGAACGCATCAACGCGGGAGATGTTCTGACGATCGATAACTTTGTTGTGCCGAAGTTGAAGACGAAAGCATTCCTGGATCTTCTCGGGAAACAAACCGACGCTGAAAAGGTGCTCATCATTTCTGATTCGTTCGACGAGAAAACCTACAAATCGGCCCGCAACGTGAAGCCGGTGAGGTTAGCCACTGCCTTGGATGTGAATACAGAGCAATTGCTCGGTTTCCATAAGATTCTGATCACGCAGAAGGCGTTGGAAAAACTGGCGGAAAGAACACGTCCGCCATCACCGAAAGCCACGCCGCAAGAATGAACGAGCCACACGACATAATAAAGACGGCTTCGTTAACCGAGAAGTCAACGCTGATGAGCGAGAAGCAGAACAAGTATGTTTTTCGCGTCAGCCCAAAGGCGAACAAGATTCAGATCAAGAACGCAATCGAACGGCTGTTTGAGAAGACAGTGGTGGACGTGAACACGTGTAATTACGCCGGCAAAGAGAAACGCCTGCGCGGACCTGTTGGGCGTCGCCCGCGGTGGAAGAAAGCAATTGTGACTTTGAAGGAGGGCGAGAAGATCGATCTCATATGAGGATGAATGATGAAGCACGAATGCCGAAATCCGAAGGAATGACGAAGACCGAAGCGTTTCGGCATTCGCCATTCGGATTTGATTCGTCATTCGTCATTCGTCATTCGTCATTTTGATTATGGCACTAAAAGAATTTCGCCCATTAACTCCGACACTGCGTTTCAAGTCGCTGCCTGCGTTCGATGAAATCACCAAGTGGCGCCCTGAAAGACGCTTGCTCGAGCCGAAGAAAAAAACCGGCGGCCGCAACAACTACGGCCGGTTGACGTCGCGCCATATCGGCGGCGGCCACAAACATAAATACCGCAAAGTCGATTTTAAACGCCACAAGCACGGAGTGGCAGCAGAAGTAGTCGGGATTGAGTATGACCCGAATCGCTCAGCCCGTATTGCTCTCATCAAATATTCGGATGGCGAGTTGAGCTATATTCTCGCGCCGAACGGACTCAAAGTTGGAGCGACTGTTGCTGCCGGGAACGATGTTGCGCCTGATTTGGGAAATGCGCTGCCTCTTCGCGCAATTCCTCTAGGCACGAATGTTCACAACATTGAATTGACCCCGGGCCGAGGCGGGAAGGTCGCACGCAGTGCCGGGCAACAGGCGACGCTCACTGCGCTCGAGGCCGGTTATGCGCTCGTCAAAATGCCTTCCGGCGAAATTCGCCGAATTCACGAGAACTGCTTCGCGACGATTGGGCAGGTCGGTAACGTCGATCACATGAATGTATCGAGCGGCAAAGCAGGACGTACGCGCTGGCGAGGTCGGCGACCGCATGTGCGCGGCATGGTGATGAACCCGATCGATCATCCTATGGGCGGCGGTCAGGGAAAATCAAAGGGAGGCGGCGGCCGCCATCATCCAGTCAGCCCGTGGGGACAGTTGGCGAAAGGATTCAAAACCCGCAGCAAACGCAAGCCGAGTGACCGATTTATTTTGGAAAGGAGACGAGCGAAGAAGAAGACGTGAAGCTGCGGGGTCCCTCGACTTCGCTCGGGATGACGAGAAATTTGACAATTTATGGCTAGATCGTTAAAGAAAGGACCCTTCGTCGAGTCGCATCTTCTGGAGAAGATCGACAAGATGAACACTTCGGGCGTCAAGAAACCGATCAAGACCTGGTCGCGACGCTCGATGGTGACGCCGGACTTTGTCGGCCACACGTTCTTGGTGCATAACGGAAAGACATTCAATTCCGTTTTCGTCACCGAGAATATGGTGGGTCACAAACTCGGCGAATTTTCGCCTACACGCGTTTTTAGGAAACACGGTTCGCACACGGCGAAGGTGACTAAGTAATTGCAGATTGCAGATTGTAGATTGCAGATTGGCAGCGCGCGGCTCCGTCGGGCGGTTGTGCAATTTGCAATTTTAAATTTGCAATTTGCAATTGGGTTTTGCGCGTACGCGCAGGGAAACAGTTCTTTGACAGAATCCAAAGGTGAAACCATAACGCGCTCGGCGAGGGCCGAGCCTGCGACCCAGGAAACGGAAGAATTGCGAAGGCAATTGTCCATTGCGCAGGAATCTGTGAAGGCATTGACGAGCAGCCTGGCGGAATCGAATGCGGAAGCGGAAGAACTGCGTCGGAAGTATTCCGATCTCCAGCTGCGAATGGAAGCGCTGGGCCTGGCGTCGGCGAGTAAGGACCGGGCGAAACTGGAGCAGCGGTTGCTTTCGGCTGTGAGCGATCTTCAACTGGCACAGAAAACGCGCGACGAGTACCGCGACCAGATGCTGCGGCTAAACGAAGCGATCTTGCGCTACATTAAAACGTCGCAAGGCGACGACGCGCAGGCGCGAATGGATGTTGAAACGCAATTGCGCAGCACGAACGAGCTGGTCACGAAGTCGACAAATCCGCCAGAGGCGCCCGAGCCGAGTTTAATGGACGGCAGCGTGATCAGCGTGAAGGAGGAGTGGTCATTTGTCGTCGGCAACCTTGGCGAGAAGCAGGGAGTTAAAATCGGAATGCCGATGCGAGTGATGCGCGACGATCGAAAGATTGCGACGCTGCGGGTGGTCGACGTGCGTCAGAAAATCTGCGGGGCGGTGGTGCAGGAAATGGATTCGAAGAAGGAGAAAATTAAAGTGGGGGACCGCCTCCAGGTGGATGCGCAACCCGATGTGAGTTTGAAATAAAGGAAAGGTTAAAAGAGTTACAAAAGTTACATTGTTAAAAAGAAAGAGCGTTCCCGTTGTAACATTGTAACCCTTTTAACTTTTTAACCTCGCGAAGCGATGGAAGTCAGATCGACATATAAATATGCGCGGATTTCGCCATTTAAGGTGCGCGAAGTCACGCGTGAGATCCAGGGTCTGCCTGTTTCGGCGGCGCTAGACTTGCTCGCGTTCACTCCGAAGAAAGCGGCGTTTCTGATCGGCAAGACGCTGAAGAGCGCAATCGCTAACGCCGAGAACAACGCCAACCTCAAACCAGACGGTTTGGTGGTAAAGGAAGCGACAGTCGGGGAAGGACCGACGTTGAAGCGAATCATGGCGCGTGCCCGCGGCAGCGCCAGTCGGATTCTCAAGCGCACCAGTCACATTCGCATCGTGCTTTCCGATGAGATCGCCATCGAGACGCGGGAAACGCGGAAAGCGAAGCGCAAGGCGGAAGAAAAAGCCGCGAAAAGCACACCGGCAGGCGAGGCAAGCGCCGAAACGAAACCGCGACCGAAAAAGAAAGCAGCAAACAAGAAATGAAGAGAGTCGGAGTAATGGAGTGTTGGAGTAATGGAGTAATGGCAGTTTTATCACGCCCTACTCCACCACTCCATTGCTCCATCACTCCACATATTTATTATGGGACAAAAAGTTAATCCAATTGGGTTCCGCCTGAATGTGAATCGCGACTGGCGCTCGCGCTGGTATGCGTCGCCACAGGAATTCCCTTCGCTTTTGCACAACGATCTGAAGATTCGCGATTACGTGAAGAAGAAGCTGCAGTTTGCAGCAGTCGCCAAAATTGTGATCGAGCGAGCTTGGAATTCCATTCGTGTGACCATTCACACGGCGCGTCCTGGAATTGTGATCGGACGCAAGGGCGCGGAAATCGAAAAGATGACGGAAGAAATTTCCAAGATGGCCGACGGCAAACAGGTGAAGATCGACATCCAGGAGATCAAAACGCCTGAGCTAGATGCGCAGTTGGTCGCTGAAAATGTGGCGCTGCAAATCGAACGCCGCATCGCTTATCGGCGTGCGATGAAAAAAGCAGTACAGACGGCGATGGATTTTGGCGCGGAAGGGATCAAGATCCGTAGCTCCGGTCGACTTAACGGCGCTGAGATCTCGCGTTCGGAATGGTACCGGGAAGGAAAAATTCCACTTCACACGCTGCGCACGCCGATTGATTACGGTTTTGCCGAAGCGAACACAGTTTACGGAAAAATCGGAGTCAAATGTTGGATTTGTAGAAAAGAAGAGCGGCCCGCCGAAGCGCCCACTGCACCTTCTGCGCCGCCACCGCCGCCACCCGAGCCGGCTGAAGTTTAGGAGAAGTCGTTATGCCATTGATGCCAGAACGCGTGAAGTATCGGAAAGCCCAGCGTGGGAGCCGAAAGGGAACCGCTTCGCGCAATCTCACCATAGATTTTGGCGAGTTTGGTTTGCAGACACTCGAACGCGCCTGGATCACCAATACGCAACTGGAAGCCGCCCGCGTCGCGCTGACTCGCAACATGAAGCGCAAAGGAAAACTCTGGACCCGTGTTTTCCCGGATAAACCAGTATCAGCGCGTCCACCGGAAACGCGCATGGGCAAGGGGAAAGGCCAGCCTGAGTTTTGGGTCGCCACCGTGCGGCCCGGCAACATTTTGTTTGAAATCGATGGCGTGCCGGAATCCGTCGCGCGCGAATCTCTGCGGCTGGCAGCGGATAAGTTACCGGTGCGCACGAAGTTTCTCAGCCGGCATCGCGTGAGGGCTGCCTAACAACCATGAAGCATGTGTGTCATTCTGAGCGGAGCGAAGCGGAGTCGAAGAATCTCTGGATTCCCGCCCTTTCCGTACTTCCGCGAGATGTCTCGACTTCGCTCGACATGACAAGGATCTGAAATCATGAAAATGAAAGAACTCAGCGAGTTGGTAATGGACGAATTGCTGACCAAGCGGCGCGACCTGCGTCAGGAAAGTCTGCATCTGCGTCTGCAACAGCAGAGCGGTCAGCTTGAGCAGCCGAGCAGGCTTCGCTTACTTCGACGCGACATCGCGAGAATTGAAACCGAGCTATCGAAGCGCGCGAAAAAAGGTGAGAGGAAATAGATCATGGCTGAGCAACAATCTCCATCACCGACACCAACGCAGACTGCGCCGGCGCCCCGTGCCGCGCGCAAGACCCGGACAGGCGAGGTCGTTTCCAGCAGCATGAACAAGACGATTGTCGTGCGGACGGTCACGCGCGTGCCGCACCCGAAATTTGGTAAGATCGTCAAGCAAATGAAGAAATTTTATGCGCATGACGAACAGAACCAGGCGAAGCCTGGCGATACTGTTCGCATCATGGAAACGCGCCCATTGAGCAAATTGAAGCGGTGGCGTCTTGTAGAAGTTATTCAGAAGTAGAGATTGAGAGGAAGCGGAAGAGGAAGATTAGGATGGTGCAAATTCGATCCAGATTGGATGTGGCTGACAACACCGGCGCGCGCATGGCGACGATGATCGGTGTGATTGGCAAACAAACCCGCTACGCCGGCATCGGCGATGTGATCACTGCCAACGTGAAGGAGGCCAGTCCCACGGGTGCGGTTAAGAAGGGCGAAGTAGTCCGCGCAGTCCTGGTCCGCACGAAACAGCCAATCCGGCGCGAGGACGGTTCGCTGTTGCGCTTCGATAACAACGCCATAGTGATCATCGACAAAGATTTGAATCCACGCGGCACGCGCATTTTCGGGCCGGTCGCGCGCGAATTACGTGAGCTCAACTTTATGAAAATTGTCTCGCTCGCCCCGGAAGTCTTATGAAGCGCATCAAGGTGTTAGTAACACAGCAATCTTGGCTGTGGGGCCGACAGGCATCCTGCCTGTCGAGTCGCTGCGGGCAAGATGCCTGCATGCTTCACAGGCTGGAAGCCTGTGCTTCAGTCTTATGAACCGCATCAAGTATCACGTGAAAAAAGGCGATCACGTCGAGGTCACCTCGGGGAATTTCCGTGGCTCTTCGGGAAGGATTCTCGCGGTGTTTCCAGGCAAGCAGCGCGTGTTGGTCGAAGGCGTTCGCATTATCAAGAAGCACCTGCGAAAATCGCAGGATAATCCGAGCGGAAAGATCGCCGAGCGCGAGGGACCGATTCACATTTCCAATGTACGATTGCTCGAGCGCGAGAAACCGGAGAAGGGAGCAAAGAAATCTAAAAAAGAAGCAGGCAAAAAGGCGGCGTAATGGTCAGGAATAATACAGAACAAGTCATCCCGAACGAATTCAAGAGATCCCGTTGCGGAACCCTCGGTGGAGCTGCGGGATTTCTCGACTCCGCTTCGCTCCCCTCGAAATGACAGTTATGGAAAACGAATTTCGTCGTCACTACAAAGAGCACGTCATGCCGGCGCTACAGAAACGTCACGGCTACAAAAACGTCCATCAGATCCCAAAGGTCGAGAAGGTCGTGATTAACACTTCGGTCGGCTCGCAGTCCGACGTGAAGCAAGCGCTGGAAGAAGCCAAAGCGGAGCTTGCGTTGATTACGGGACAGCGGCCTGTGGAGAGGCTGGCGAAGAAAAGCATTTCCAATTTCAAATTGCGCAAAAATCAGGCCATCGGTGCGAAGGTCACGTTGCGGGGCGATCACATGTACGAATTTCTTGAGCGCTTCATCAAGGCTGCCCTGCCGCGCATTCGCGATTTCCGCGGCGTATCGCCTCGCTGTTTCGACAAGCGTGGCAATTACACAATTGGCATTTCGGACCAGTCGATTTTTCCTGAAGTCGAGCTCGACAAAATCAAGCGCAACATCGGATTTGATGTTACAATTGTCACCACGGCGCGAACGGACGAGGAAGCTAAATCGCTGTTAAGCGAAATGGGCATGCCGTTCAGCGACCGGGCAAGGACCCCCGCCGCGGAAGCCGCCTGATTTTTGTATGAGCACTGTTACAGATCCTATCGCTGATTTTCTGGCGCGCGTCCGCAATGGCGCGCGCGCCCAACAGCCGGAGATGCTGATTCCGTACTCGAAGATCAAAGCCGAAATTGCACGGATCTTGAAAGAGGAAGGTTACATTTCGGATTACTCGGTGGACACGAGCGGCGCGCATCCGCAAATCAAGGTCATCAATAAACTTGTGGACCGATCGAGCGCGATTGCGGGACTGCGGCGGGTCAGTCGCCCGGGATTGCGGCGTTATGTAGGCGCGGATGAAATCCCACGTGTCCTTGGTGGAATGGGTTTGGCCATCCTTTCCACTTCGCGCGGTATTTTATCGGGACGCGAAGCGAAAAAACAAAAGATCGGCGGCGAACTGCTGGCCTACGTCTGGTGAGGATTTACGTTGTAACGATTTAACGAATTACAAGCTCATGTCGCGAATTGGAAATAAAGCGGTCGAGATTCCGGACAAGGTCAAGGTGAACGTCGGCGATGGCGGCCAGGTGTCGGTGGAAGGGCCGAAGGGAAAAATGCGGTGGACGCTTCCGCGCCATATCAAGGCGAGCGTGGAAGACAACCGTGTATCGCTCGTGCGTGAAGCCGAAACGCGCAGCGTGAAAGCGTTGCACGGACTTTCGCGTAGTCTCGTGCACAACATGGTTCGGGGAGTGAGCGAAGGATTCACCAAGCAACTCGAGATCGAAGGCGTTGGATTCAGAGCCGCCGTCAAGGGGTCGAACCTCAACTTAAGCCTCGGCTTCTCGCATCCGGTTGAATTTCCGATTCCGGAGGACATCAAAATCACGGTGGCCGATAACACCAAGATCACAATTCAAGGCGTGGATAAAAAACTGGTGGGACAAGTTGCAGCAGATATCCGCCGTTTTTATCCGCCGGAGCCTTACAAGGGCAAAGGTGTTCGCTATGCAGGCGAGCAGATTCGTCGCAAGGTAGGCAAGACCGTTCAATAAGCATGGCGACGTTTCGTAAGGCAGCGCGGCAGCGCATTCATAGTAGAATCCGGAAAAAAGTTGCAGGCACGGCGCAACGGCCGCGACTGGCGGTCCATTTTTCCGGGAAACATATCTATGCACAGGTGATCGACGACGATGCGGGACGCACGATCGCCGCTGCATCGACTGCTGAGAGTTCGTTGCTTGGCGAGACTAAAGCGCACGCAAACACCGCCGCGGCGGAACTTGTGGGCAAGGCAATCGCGGAACGCTCACTGGCGAAGAAGCTCGACCGGGTTGTTTTTGATCGGGGGGGATTCCATTACCATGGAAAAATGAAGGCGTTGGCAGACGCGGCCCGCGCGGGCGGTTTAAAGTTTTAATTCATGAATCACACAACATCAGGAAGGCGAGGAGACTCACGTAGGGCAGAGAGGGCTTCGACGGCAAAGGGCGACACGAGTGAGAAAGTCGTCTTTATCAATCGCTGCGCCAAAGTCGTGAAAGGCGGCCGCCGTTTCAGCTTTAGCGCTTTGATTGTGGCCGGCGATCACGATGGACGAGTGGGGTACGGATTTGGTAAGGCCAACGAAGTTTCCGAGGCGATTCGCAAAGCCTCCGAGGCGGCACGCAAGTCGATGGAGAAAGTTTCGCTAAACGAAAATACCATTCCGCACGAAGTGGTCGGCGAGTTCGACGGTGCGCGAGTCCTGTTGCGCCCTGCGTCGCCGGGAACAGGCATCATTGCCGGCGGCGGCGTGCGAGCCGTTGCGGAAGCAGCTGGCATTCGCGATGTGCTTGCGAAATCACTCGGCTCAAGCAATCACGCCAACGTGGTGAAGGCGACGATCGCTGCGCTGCGGTCGCTTCGTCGGAAAGATCAAATTTTTAAGTTGCGTGGAATTCCGTCGCGCGATGGGAGGGGTGAGTTAAATGTTGCGGCTTCATAATTTGCGGCCACGTCCCGGCTCGCGTCATCGCGTAAAGCGCCTCGGGTGCGGCGAAAGCTCGGGACACGGAAAAACCAGCGGGAAGGGGACCAAGGGCCAAAAGGCGCGTTCCGGTGGGAGCATCCGGCTCGGGTTCGAGGGCGGGCAAATGCCGCTGATTCGGCGCTTGCCAAAGCGCGGATTTAATAATGCAGCGTTTCACAAGCGTTACGCGATTGTGAATGTGAGCGACCTCAATGCGTTTGAGGCTGGTACAGTGGTAAACGAACAGCTGTTGCGCGAATCGAATCTCGTCCGCGGTCATTTCGCCGGGATCAAAATTCTCGGCGAGGGCGAGCTGAAGCACGACCTCAAAGTGCAAGTCGACAAAATCAGTACGACCGCGCGCGAAAAGATTGAAAAGGCCGGTGGAACCATCACGCTGCGTGAAGCACGCAGGATTGAAAAAAGCGAAGCAGACGTTGCTTCGTCTGAAGCGGAGCCAGACGCGGCGGTCGCGACAGCTAAGCCGCGGGCCAGGACGAAAACGAAATCGCGCAAGAAGAAAAGCGAATGATTTCGGCGTTCTTAAATTCCGTCAAGATACCGGAGTTGCGCCGGCGCATTTTGTTTACGCTGGCCGTCATTGTGATTGTGCGTTTGGGCGCTGCGATCACGACACCGGGTGTGAATCAGGGCGTGTTGCAGGAATGGTTTCGCACTTCACTCACCCAGCGCACCGGGGGTGGTCTGGCGGCGCTGTTCAATTTGTTCAGTGGCGGAGCGCTGGAAAATTGCGCTGTGTTTTCTCTTGGCATCATGCCGTACATCAGCGCCTCGATCATGATGCAGTTGCTGACTGCGGTGATTCCGCAACTGGGCAGGCTGGCGCGCGAAGATGGCGGTCGCCAGAAGATCATGCAATTGACTCGCTACACGACACTAGTGCTGTGCATTTTCCAAGGTTACCTGCTCGCGCTTTCATTTCAGCACCCGGAGTCCTACCACACGATGCTGCCCGGAATTACGGACACGATCAGGCAACTTGGCGTTCCGCTGGTGGACGATCTTGGTTGGAAATTCCGAATCATCACGGTGGTGTCCCTAACGACCGGCACGTTGGTGTTGATGTGGTTGGGCGATCAAATCACGGAGCGCGGTATCGGCAACGGTATCTCTCTCATCATCACCATAGGGATTGTTGCGCGGCTGCCCGCTGCGCTGGTTCAGGCGTGGAAGACTTTCGTTCCATCGGGGCAGGGAGCGAGCCAGGTGAACCCGATGGTGCTCGTATTGCTTGTCTTGGTGTTGATCTTTGTCATCGCCGCAGTCATCGCCATTACGCAAGGCGTCCGTAAAATCACTGTGCAATACGCGAAGCGCGTGGTCGGCCGGAAAATGTACGGTGGCCAAACGCAGTACATGCCGTTGAAGGTGAATTATGCGGGCGTGATGCCCATCATCTTTGCGTGGGCGCTGCTCTTGTTCCCTGCAACAATCGTGAGCTACGGCTTCAAAAACAGTCCTACTGCCAATCGCATTGCTGCAGCGCTTTCCACCGGCTGGCCTCATTATGTCGCTCTTGCTGCGATGATTTTCTTCTTCAGTTACTTCTGGGTTGCCACACAGTTTCAACCGACCCAAATCGCGGACGATCTGAAAAAATACGGGGGTTACATCCCCGGTGTGCGACCGGGAAAACCAACTGCGGACTTTCTCGATTACACCATGACGCGCCTGACCTTTGCCGGCGCCATCTTTTTAACGCTCATCGCGGTGTTCCCAAGTCTGCTCAGCCAATGGTTGAATGTCCCGGTGATCACAGCTCAGTTCTTCGGCGGCACAAGCTTGTTGATTATCGTTGGCGTCATGCTCGATACAATGCGGCAAGTGGAGACGCACCTGATTCAGCGGCATTACGACGGATTTTTGCGGAAGGGCCGAATCCGCGGGCGCTCGTTTGATCGCGCTGCCTACGCGCGCGGCGAAGCGGTGGGCAGTGGCACCCTGATCTGGTTTGGTGTGGGTATTGCCGTGCTCGTGATTGCCGGAGTCGCGATCTTTCTTTATGGGCGATAGATGAAGTAATAGGTGAAAAGGCGGCTTGTTCTTCTCGGCCCGCCCGGTTCCGGCAAAGGAACT
>JBKPBJ010000380.1:0-20030 GCA_046726875.1 Verrucomicrobiota bacterium | reverse complement strand
GCCTGGTTCGCTAAGAACTGAGTCGCGCTTTCAGTGCTCGATTAGCTCGACAATCCGATTCCTGGGGCTACGCCCCAGGCTGACATGAGGCAGCGCCTTTGGCGCTAAAATACATGTCCAAATCGCAGAGGTCATGAGGGCGCGTGACTCTCCATTTTTTCCAGCGCTCTTACTTCCCTCTTCAACAGCGCCCCGACGCGATGTCGCGCCAGATATACCTGGCCGATATTGACTCCCAATCGCGCGGCAACTTTCTGTGCCGGCCATTCTTTGCGTACATAACAATCGAAAATTTGAAACTGTTTCGGCTCGACTTGCTTTTTCACGCGCGCGATCGCTGCCTTAAATAAATTCTCTTTCCACTCCGTCTCCCAGACCGCATCCAAATCAACGCTGTGCGAATCGGGGACACGCTCGATTGTTGCCGTCGCGCGGTCGTCGGTCAAACGAGGACGTTTCGCATTGCCGGGTTGGCGTTTGCGAAACTGATCGGCGATTCGCCAGCGAGTGATCTGCAACAGCCAGCCTTTGAACGAACCAATTGCCGGATCGTATTTCAACTTCTCGATGTTCTTCGCGACCGTGATGATGGTCTCCTGCACGACCTCCTGTGCTTCAACATCCGTGAGACCGGATTGGCGCGCGGCCGAGTAGATCAACTTCGAGTACGTGTCGAAAAACTCCTGCCAGCGCAGTTGATCGCCCCAATCGGCCAAACGCTCCACCAAGCTGCGCCGCGTCGCCAGCAAGCTGGGCTGTTTCACATCCATCTTTCTAATCGTTGCTACGAACGACGGCAACCAAGGAGCGGCGGTCTCCAGACCGCCGCATGTATTCTGCGCCAAAGGCGCAGCATCACCGTGAGCCTGGAGGATTGTATTGCCTGAACCGGAGCTGATTCGCGCCTTCAGCGCTCGTCAATTCCGCGACAGAGCTCCTGGGGCGATGCCCCAGGCTAATCTGTGAGACAGCGCGCCGTTGGCGCTAAACGCATCCCAGCCGCCCAAACTTTTCGCCAAAGTTTTCTGAAAGATTTTGGTGCGGCGCCCGTATTCCGCTCATGAACACGCCTGATCTCCTCTCAAAACTGAACAAATCCACCTCGCGGATCGCCCGCGCCTTGCGCCGATTTGCTGAGCTGATTTTTGGAAACATCTCCTGGCGACCACCGGATTGGCTGAGCCGAACGGTCGCTGCGTGCAATAGCTTCGGACGCGCTCATCCGAGGCTAATCGCATCGGGGGCGCTCGCGATTCTTCTGATTTCCTGTGGCGGAGCGTGGACCTGGAAGTGGTATTCGCATCTGCCGAAACCCAGGAAAGTTTCGGCCAAGATCGTTCCAGTTGAAGTCACCAAGCTGGAGAAAGAACTGAAGTTCCCGCGGCTAGTAGTTTATTTCAGCGAATCCGCTGCGCGCCTCGAAGATTTAAAAAAGCCAGCGGTTCAAGGTGTGCGACTTGAGCCGCACTTGAACGGCGCATGGCACTGGGCTCAGGGCGACATTCTCGTGTTTGAGCCGACGGAAGATTGGCCGGCAGGCCAGAAATTCAGAGTGATTTTCGACAAGAATTTCTTCCCGCGCCACGTCTTGATGGAGCGGCTCGCCTATGAAACACGCACGCCGCCATTCTCAATTGCCATCAAAGAACTGGAAATTTACCAGGACCCGACAAACGCAGCACGACGCGAAATCAGTGCGACCTTGGAGCTGACGCACGCGGTCGATCCCGGCGAATTGGAGCGACACGTCCAACTCACGATGGTCGGCGGTTCAAACATTTTTCCGCCTAACGACCCGGCTCCGCATTTCACAGCGAGCTACGGATTACATCGTCGTATCGCTTACATCCACAGCTCGCAAATCGCGCTGCCGGAGCACGAGGATTTTCTGAACTTCACGGTGACGAAAGGTCTTCGTACCGCGCAAGGCGGCGCGCAAACGCTAGACGCAATCGAACAGAAACTCCGGATTCCGTCGGTCGCTTCGATGTTTCAGATCGATTCGATTCAAACCACTGTCGCGCGGAGCAAAAACGGTGAGCCCGAGCAATTGATCGTGCTTACCACTACCGCCGATATCAGCACGCGCGAATTGTCGAAAGCCCTCCAGATCCGGTTGCTCCCCAAACGCAAAGTTTCCGACGCCGAAAAAGCCGCCGAAGTCGAAACCGAAGGTGATCTTGATCAAACCTCCGATGAGTCCGCTGCTTCGAACGAAGAAACTGATTCCGATGATGATTCAGTGGGATCGCAGGTAAAAGAAACCGAGCTTTGGAAAAGCGCGACCGATGTTCCCGACGATGTTCTCGACGCTGCCCGACCAGTGGCATTTACGCCTATGGAATCCGAGAAGCCGCTGGATCGGCAGCACGCGTTCCGAGTGCGCGTTGAAAGCGATGGCGAGCTTTACGTCCGTGTGAACAAGGGCGTTCGGGCGTTTGGCGGTTTTCCGCTAAGCGAAGATTACAATGCTGTCGTCGACGTCCCGGCGTTGCCGCGCGAAGTCCAGATCGAAGGCCGGGGCGGGCTGCTCGCGCTCAACGGCGAACGAAAGCTGTCGATCCGCTCCCGCGGACTCAGCGCAATCGAATACGAGATTGCGCGCGTCGCCACGACGCAGATCAATCATCTGGTCAGCCAAACCGAGGGGAGATTTGAGCATCCGCACTTTGCGGTCTCCGAGCTCTTCAACGAAGAAAACATTTCCCGCATAGCGCTCGAGCAACAGGGCATCGCCCTCGAGAACAAATGGAAAGCCAACTATTCAGCGTTCGACTTTTCCGAACATCTGCGCAAGCCGGCAGACGGCGGCAGCGAGCGTGGTCTCTTTTTCGTGACTGCGCGCGGTTGGGATTCAGAGAAGAAAAAAGCGATCAAAGCGGTCAGCGACTCCCGTTTCATCCTCGTCACCGATACCGGGATTCTGACGAAGAAAAACGCTGACGGCAGCCACAACGTTTTTCTCATGTCAATCAAAGAAGGGACGCCGCTGCCCAACGTGGTTGTCGATCTTTTGGGCAAAAACGGCATCGCGATCCAAAGCGCTACGACTGACTCCAATGGTCATTGCGCGTTCGCATCGGTCGAGAAATCGACACGGGAGAAAACACCGATCGCATTCGTGGCGCGTAACGGGGATGATGTATCGTTCATTCCTTACAATCGCGAAGATCGGCAACTGAACTTTTCGCGGTTCGACATCGACGGCGCTGATCCGACGGCCGCGGGACCAGAAAATCTCGATGCGTTCGTATTCACCGAGCGTGGTGTTTACCGGCCCGGCGACGACGTTCACATCGGCATCGTCGTCAAGCAGCGCAACTGGAATGGCAAGCTCGGAGGGCTTCCGATTGAAACCGAAGTGGTGGACGCGCGAGATCACCCGGTTCAAACCAGGAAAATCAATTTGCCCGACAGCGGATTCACCGAGCTGACTTATCAAACGGCCAATGAGTCGCCGACCGGCCTCTACATCTTCAACGTTTACCTCGTTAAGAACAGCAAACGCTCCACGTTGCTGGGTTCCACCACGGCGAACGTGAAAGAATTTCTGCCGGATCGAATGAAAATCGAGACACGGCTTTCGCAGAATGCAGCGCGTGGCTGGATCCAGCCCAAGGAAATGCGCGCCGCAGTGGCGCTCGCAAATCTTTATGGGACGCCGGCAACCGATCGCAAGGTAACCGCGCGCCTGGAGCTCGCGCCGAGCGCATTCTCTTTCTCACAATTTCCAAATTACGTCTTTTTCGATCCGTTGTTCGACGAGAAGAAAGAGCGGCAGGAACAAACGGTCGAGCTTGGTGAGAACAAAACCGACTCCGGCGGCCAAACAGAATTTGATCTGCAACTCGAGCGTTTCGCTGACGCGACGTACTCCATGCGTTTCATCGCGGAAGGATTCGAGGCGGAAGGCGGCCGCAGTGTCACAGGCACAGTAGACGCGCTCGTTTCAGCTTTGCCCTATGTGATCGGGTGCAAACCCGACGGCGACTTGCGTTACATTGAGATGAATAAACCGCGCTCGGTCGATCTCGTCGCCATCGATCCGAAGCTCAACCGCATCGCCCTGGCAAATGTGACTGCGAACGTGATCGCCCAGGAGCATGTGTCCGTTCTGACCAAGCAGGACAACGGCAACTTTGCTTACGAGTCCCTTTTGAAAGAGCGCATCGCGAAATCTGAAAAGATTTCCGTCTCTGCAAACGGCCTTCATTACGCACTCCCCACGGACGAGCCAGGCAATTACGTGTTCGAGCTGCGCGACGATCAGGACCGGCGTCTCACGAAGCTGCAATTCTGTGTGATTGGCCGTGGCGCAGTTTCGCGGTCACTCGAAAAGAATGCCGAACTGCAAGTGAAGCTTGATCGCGCGCAGTACAGCAGCGGCGACGAAATCGCGGTTGGCATCACAGCCCCTTACGCTGGTAGCGGACTAATCACAATAGAGCGGGACCACGTTTACGCGCAGCAATGGTTCCGGGCGGATTCGGCCAGCAGTGTTCAGCACATTCGTATTCCGGAAGATTTCGAAGGCAGTGGTTACCTCAACGTCGCGTTCGTCCGGGCGCTCGACTCGAAAGAAATTTTCGTCAGCCCGTTGAGCTACGGCGTCGTTCCATTCACTGCGAACAAAGAAAAGCGCCGGCTCAACGTTGAGATCAATGCATCGGCGACGGCGAAACCGGGCGAACCATTACACATTAATTACAAGACGGATCGGCCCAGCAAGATCGTTATCTTCGCCGTGGACGAAGGAATTCTTCAAGTCACGGATTACAAAACACCGGACCCGCTCGGATTTTACTTCCGCAAATGCATGCTGCGCGTCGACACGGCGCAGATTGTCGATCTAATCATTCCGGAGTTTTCGCTGCTGCGTTCGGTGTCGGCGTTCGGCGGCGGCGGTGACATCCAACGCTTAAATCCATTCAAACGCGTCACGGAAAAGCCGGTGGTCTTTTGGTCAGGCATCCTCGACGCAAATAGCACCAAGCGCGAAGTCGTTTATGACGTGCCTGATTATTTCGATGGCACGCTGAAAATCATGGCGGTCGCGATCGCGGACGATGCCGTGGCTTCAAGCGAGCGCGAGACACTGATTCGCGGGCCGTTTGTAATTACACCGAGCGTGCCGGTGCTCGCTGCGCCTGGAGACGAATTCGAAACCGGAGTGACTGTTGCCAACAACGTCGAAGGCTCGGGCCCGAACGCAGAAATCGAACTGCGCGCACAAACCAACGAGCGCCTGTCGATCTCAGGCAGCGCGTTGCAGACGTTGCATATTGCCGAAGGCCGAGAGCAAACAGCGATCTTCAAGTTCCGCGCGACAGACAAGCTCGGCTCCGGAGAAATCGCGTTCATCGCGCGGGCAAACGGCCAGCAAACAAAGCGCCGCGCCACGCTCAGTGTGCGGCCACCCGTCCCGTACATGGCTGAAGTGCGCAGTGGCAGCTTCAAAGACAAGATAGAAATCCCCATCACTCGCGAGCTGCACCCGGAATTTCGCAAACTCGACGCGACAGTTTCAGCGCTGCCGCTCGGTCTCGCCCGCGGGCTCGATGCCTACCTGAAGGATTTCCCGTTCGGCTGCAGTGAACAAATCACCAGCGGCGCGTTCTGCCGATTGATGCTCGCTGATGAAGCCGACTTCGGCTTGAGCCGCGCCGAGATCAATAAGCAACTCGAACACACGTTTGGTGTCCTGGCACGCCGCCAAAATGACCAGGGCGGTTTCGGTTACTGGGTACCGGAGACCGGCGATTCAATCAGCTTCGTCTCGGCGTATGTGATGGATTTTTTGAGTGAATCGAAAGCGGCCGGATTCGTGCCGCCGCCGGAAATGTTTGCGAGCGGTCTGCGCAACTTGCAGAAGATGGTAACGCGCGAGCCGACAGACTTCGCTGAAGCGCGAACGGTCGCCTACGCGATCTACGTTCTCACGCGCGAAGGTGTTATCACGACAAATTACATTTTGAACCTCCGCGATTGGCTCGAAAAGCATGAGCACGATCAGTGGCAGAAAGATGTCACGGGCGTTTATCTCGCTGGCGCGTTGCATCTGCTTCACAAAGACGCCGAGGCTGAGCGTTTGATCGAGAGTTACAAGATGGATAATCGCGACACGATTGAGCGCGACGATTTCTGTCAGCCGCTCGGCATGAATTCACAATACATCGCCGTAATCGCTCGCGAATTCCCCGCGCGGTTACGCAAAATCTCTGCCGAGCAATTCCAGCACATTCTCAAACCGATCGGTGATGGCGATTTCAACACGCTTTCCTCTGCATATGCGGTTCGTGCTTTAAAGGCGTTCTCGCATGCAGCAGCGCAAAACCCGCCGGAGCTCACAATCGCCGAGGTCCGCAAGGATAAAAAAGAGGCACGGCTGACGAACGGAATGAAGCCGCTTCTGCGCTCGGACTTTTCAGGCAACGCGAGCGCATTGCGCTTCGCGACCAGCCGAAAGCTGAGCGGCCCCGGTGCGTTTTTCCAAGTTGTTGAAGCCGGCTTCGACGGCCACGCGCCAACTGAGTCGCTCGCAAACGGCTTGGAGATTTATCGAGAAATTCTCGGCAAAAATAACGAAGCGGTAATCAGTACACACGTTGGCGAGCAACTCCACGTGCGACTGCACGTTCGCAGTCTACAGCGGGAACCGATCACCAACGTGGCGATCATCGATCTTTTGCCAGGCGGATTCGAAGTTATCGATTCCTCGGCACGCACGGGGGCGTCTCCAATGAATGGCGTCGATTACGTCGATGTCCGTGAAGACCGCGCGGTATTCTTCGTCACCGCACCGACGAACGCGCTCGAGATCGATTACCAAATCAAATCGTGCAACCGCGGTCAGTTCATCGTGCCACCCGTCTTCGCGCAGTCCATGTACGACCGCAATGTCAAAGGTCGCGGTGTCGGCGGAAAAATTACTGTCACCGAATGAGTGCGTGTCCGGAAACTTCTGGGGAGCGCACGCGGCTCGCGTGCCGTGTTCGGCGGCCTCGCCGAACACTTGAACGTTCACGACCTGTCGACCGAAAGGGAGCCGCTGGCGAGGGCGCCAGCGACAGCACGCGAGGGCGCGTGCGCTCCTCATTGATTCGCAATCTGCGCGGCGCGTTTCGTAACGGAAGTGTTTTCTGTGCAGTTGTTGCTGCCGTTTGGCTCGCCCTACCGAAACCGCCGCTGCTTGATGGGATTTCGTTTTCCCAATGCGTGCGTGATCGCAACGGCAAATTGCTCAGGGTCACGCTTAGCGCCGACCAAAAATTTCGGATTTGGACCGCGCTGGAAGATATTTCGCCGGACCTGATCGATGCAACGCTGCGCTATGAGGATAAACATTACACGCATCATCCGGGGGTGAATCCTGTCGCACTCGCCCGCGGTGCGATGGATCTCGTACGTTTTCATCGAGCAACTACAGGCGGCTCAACCATCACGATGCAACTGGCCCGCCTTCGCTTTCACCTTCATACCCGAACCGTGTCCGGAAAGCTCCAGCAAATCGTGCGGGCACTCGAGTTGGAACGGCATTTTTCAAAGAAGCAGATCCTCGAAGCATATCTGAATCTCGCGCCATACGGGCGCAACATCGAAGGGATTGGTGCCGCCAGTCAGATTTATTTCGACAAACCTGCGTCGAAACTAAGCCGGCCACAGGCAATCGCGCTTAGCGTGATCCCGCAAAGTCCGAGTCGCCGCGCGTTACATACCGATCGTGATAATGACTCGGTGAATCTCGCGCAATCAAGTTGGTACGATCGCGCTGGGGCTGACACCGACGCGAAATTTTCGATGCGCGAATTTCGCCCGCGCATGCAGACGGAACAAAAATTTATCGCACCTCATTTTGTTCAGGAGGTGCTCGAGATGGTAGGGTCGGCGCGCTGCGCCGACCCCCGAAAGCTTTCGGGGCAGCGCGGCTTCCCTACCAACATCGTCACCACACTCGATTTGGAAAAGCAGCAATCGATTGAGCGAAGAGTAACCGATTACGTCGCGAATAATCGCAATCGCGGCATCGAAAACGCAGCGGTGTTTCTGGTTGATACCCGCACAATGGACGTGCTGTCCCAGCTTGGTTCAGCGGATTTCTACAAGGCCGACATTAACGGTCAGGTCGACGGAACGCGCAGTCCGCGCTCGCCGGGTTCGACGTTGAAACCGTTCGTATACGCGCTCGCGCTCGAGCAAGGATTGATTCATCCGCTATCGATTCTTGCGGATGCGCCGCGCAGTTTCGGTGAATACAATCCCGAAAATTTCGATCGCGAATTTCTCGGACCGATCCGCGCATGCGACGCGCTGGCGCGCAGCCGCAATGTACCGGCAGTTGAACTCGCGTCGCACCTTGGGCATCCCACGCTTTACGAATTTCTGAACACAGCCGACGTACGTCTGCCGAAACCCGAATCGTTCTACGGTCTCGCGCTTCCGCTGGGTGGCGCCGAAGTTTCGCTGCAGGATTTGGTGCGTCTTTATGCTGCGCTCGCGAACGACGGTGAATTGCGACCGCTGCGCTTCACACGGCCCGCTGCTGAACATCGCGGCGAGAACGACTCAAACTTGACGGCTTTAAGACGTCAAGTTTCCAGGCGTGCAGACTCAAAGAACGCGGGGAAAGGCAATGGCAAACGCATCCTTTCACCTGAAGCAGCGTTTCTGACACTGGAAATGCTTGGCAACGTGCCGCGACCGGAAATGAATTGCGCCGATGGAAATCACAGCGCCCGGGTTTATTGGAAAACGGGTACGTCGCACGGTTTTCGAGATGCCTGGTCAATCGCAGTGTTCGATCACTACGTGCTCGGGGTTTGGGTTGGAAATTTCGATGGGCGCGCCAACCCTGCGTTTGTCGGCCGCACTGCCGCGGCGCCGCTACTGTTCCAGATCATCGATAGTCTGCGCGCGGCATGGCCGGAACCAGCTGTGCCACATCAACTCCCGCCGGGAGCAAATTTGAAACGCGTAGAGTTCTGCGCGTTGTCGGGAGATCTACCTAACCAGTTTTGCACGCAGCACGTCGAAGGCTGGTTCATTCCCGGCCTGTCGCCTATAAAAACCTGCGATGTGCATCACGAAGTGCTGGTTGATCTCGCCACTGGCCTGCGCGTTCCAATCGACGACGGCACCCGTCAGTTAAAACGTGAAGTTTACGAATTCTGGCCTGGCGAATTTCTCACGCTGTTCGAGCAAGCCGGAATTCCACGCAGAGTTCCGCCGCCCTTCCTGCCGGATACTGGCAGCGAGCTGGCGAGTCGGGCCGGACAGAAACCGATAATCGTGTCTCCGAACAGCAAAGAAATTATGCTCGTTTCGAAAAAGACAATTCCGCTACGCGCCAAAACCGATGCCGACGTGCGTGAAATTTTCTGGTTCGCCGGCAAACAATTCGTTGGCAAAGCCGCACCGAATCAGGTTCTCGAGTGGACGGCAGGCGTCGGCGATTACGAAATTACCACGCTGGACGATCACGGCCGCGCCTGTTCATGTTCTGTGATCGTGCGCTGAGTGTTTAGACCAATGTTACCAGTCGCCGACCTTCCAAATTCGCGCTGTGTGATCGGTGCTGGCAGTCACGATAAATTTCCCATTGGGGCTGAACTCCGCGCTGTTCACAGCGCCCAGGTGCTCGCGTAGGTCGGCCACCCTACGTCCAATCCGTGCCTGCCACACACGCGCGGAGCCATCGCCGCTCGCTGTAACTACTAACTTGCTGTCCGGACTAAAGGCGGCGTCGTAGACATCGTCACTATGCTCAAGGACGCTGATTGGTTCTCCTGTGGTTACTTCCCAAACCAGCGCTGAGCAGTCACGGCTTGCTGTCACGACCATGGTTCCATCCGGGCTGAATCTCCCGTTTGTTAAGCGATCGGTGTGTTGTTCTAACCTGACCGGTTTAGCTCCTTCGCTCAGGCGCCAAATGCGCGCTGTCGAATCGTCGCTCACCGTGAGCACATGCTGATCGTCCACCGGACTAAAGGCGACAGCTCTGATCGCAGATAGATGGCCCGGCATGTCCAGAAAAGCTTTGCCCGTTTCGGTGTGCCACGCCGTTACTTTTCCGTCCGAGCATCCTGTGATTAACACCTTGTCATCCGAGCTAAAGGCAGCACACGTCACCTCGCCCTCATGAGGAAGAGTATGCAGCAACGCACTCGAGTTCCGATCCCACAGACGGGCAGTGCCGTCCCAACTCGTTGTCACGATGAAATGCCCGCCCGGGCTGAACGAGGCAGTGGAAACAAAGCTTTTGTGGCCACCCAACGACGCGATTTTTTGGCCAGTAAGCGCATTCCAGACAGCGCCTGTGTTATCCCGGCTTGCGGTGACCACCAAGGCATTGTCCGTGCTCAGTTCAGCTCCTAGTACTTCACGGTCGTGGCCCGCCAGGGTGGCAATCAACGTGCCGTCGCTTCTCCACACTCGTGCCGTCCTATCGCTGCTCGCACTCACGAGTAGCCGACTGTCGCTGCTCCATCTCACTCGGTAGATTTCGGCGCCATGGTTCAACGTGGCAACACTTCGAGCCGCCGTGTTCGTCCAAACCCGTGCGGTTCCGTCCATGCTGCCTGTAATGATGAAGTTTCCATTTGGGCTAAACGCCACCGCCGTGACGTCCCGAGTATGACCTCGCAGCACAGCTTCGAGCTTACCGCTGGTCGTATCCCAAATGCGCGCGGTATTGTCTTCGCTGCCCGTGACCAAGCGGCGCCCATCCGGACTAAACGCCACGTTCCAGACGTAATCTGTGTGCCCGCGCATTTCTGATACCATCGCTCCATTCCTTGCATTCCAGATTCGTGCCGTGTTGTCGGCACTTGTCGTCGCTACGAATTGACTGTCAGGGCTGAATGCGGTGTTAAGAACAACATCCGCGTGTCCGGCTAGCGTTGCAATCGCGCGCCCAGTCTTGGCGTCCCATGTGCGGGCTGTCCTATCCAGGCTTGCCGTAACCGCCAGCTCGCCGTCAGGGCTGAACATTGCGTTGAAAATAGAGCCAGTGTGCCCCTGCAACTCTACCTTGGTACCGGTGCTCGGGTTCCAAATCCATGCTGTGCCATCGATACACGCGGTGAGGATCCGCTCACTGGCAGGACTGAAGACAGCGCTGTTCAGAGCATGCTCATGCTGCAATTTGAGTTGCTCCTTGCCGGATTTTATATCCCAAATCCTTGCGGTCCCATCTTGGCCTGCGGTCACCACCAAGCTTCCATCATGGTTGAAAGCGATGGTCGAAACCGGTTTCTCGTGCCCCTGCAGCTTATGTATGAGATTACCGCTTGTCGCATCCCATAAAGAAGCGGTGTTATCGGGGGCACAAGTTGCGATTAATTTTCCGTCAGGACTGAAAACAACAGCGGAAATTCCCTGTGTATGCCCTCTTAGCTGAAAGATCTCTTTGCCAGTTTTCATGTCCCACACACGGGCTGTTGTGTCGGCGCTGGCGGTGGCGAGACGCTTTCCGTCCGGGCTGGGTGCAACTTTAAAAATCGGGCCCCTATGCCCGCGCATTACGGCTTGGAAATAAGGTATTGCCTTATCTAGTCGTCCAACAATTCCCAAGGCATCCCTGGCCGAGTCGAGAGCAGCCTTGGTTTTTTTCTGCTCTTGAAGAACCGCAGCCCCAATGAGCAATAGAATGCAAAAAACCGCAGCGCTAACGCCAAGGGTCCATCGAACGACCCGCCAGATGCGTCGCCAGACGAGTTTGCGTCGCCGCCAGGTGAGGATCGCTGCCGCGAGCACGTCATGGAAGATTTCGTAGCGCACGCCTTCCGTCTCACCGGGCGCTGGGGAAATTGTCCGCAGAACCCGGATGCTCGAGTCTGCCAATCGCTCGAGCAAAGGCGATAGCCGACTCTCCCGGCGCCGGGAATAGCTCGCAAGATCGGCAACCGTATGCGCAATCTTGCTGCCCGAGGGCGTGACCAGATAGCCGAAAATATCCACGGCAATGCGGCGGTGACGCCGCTTTAACTTGCGCATCGTTTGGTCAAGGTAGGTGCGCAGAATTCTGGATGCGCCACCAAGCTTGTTGAGCGTCGCAAGCCGCAGTCGGCGGGAACCATGTCTCTTCTCTTCATCCCAAATGCGGGTGAGCACCACCTGCAAGAATGGGGTTTCAATCCACATCTCATTGTTTATCGGAGCCGCCGCCGCGAGCGCCTGAGCAGGCTGTCTGGCATGGTCAAGAGTCACGGTACCGGTCTTCAACTGCTCGAGCAGTGCTTTAACGAGGTCCTCCTCGATGCTCGCCGGCGGATCTCCGGGCGGAAGGCGTTTATTACACGCCTCAAGAGGCTCACGTATCGCGCGAATTGCCGCGTCACGGCCCAGATGATCCAGGCGTAGCAGGTTGTTGAGCAAGTTTGGAATCCGACCCTGAAAGCGGTCTAGCTTGCTCAGCCCGTCTTCTCGCATCGACAGAAGGAAACTTGCATCGATCTCGCTCCGGTTGACGGAGCGCGCGAACTCAGCCTCGAACCCTTCGCTGACCGCGGAGGGACCGTGATAGAGAAAATACTCTTCGAATTGATCGAAGATCAACACAACGCGGCCACGAAGAACGCGCGCACATTCGAGCAGGAAATCATCAAGGGCCCTCGCTGGATCCACCTCGACTGCTTGTTTCGCGGCGATTTGCACTGCGCGAAGGATCTCCGCCTTAAGTTGGGGCAACACTTTTTCTGACTGCCAGGTGCGAAAGACTACGCACGCAAACCGCGGCGTCTGCCGCAGCTTGGGCACAACTCCCGCCAGCAGAACAGAACTTTTCCCCACGCCGCTGGCGCCGTAAAACACGGTGAGCGACGTCGCGTAGAGATTCGCGATGATGATCTCCTGCTCCTGTTCGCGCCCAAAAAAGCGCGCGCAATCGTCGTCGCTGTCCGTGTAAGGCCGCAACCCGATGTAAGGATCCAGTATTGTCTGGGTTGGGAGAGGCCGCGGAGCGTGCATTAGGGCGCCCTCTCACGCAGGCATCTAACAAATTCGTTGATGTCGACGTCGTAGATCTTTACCCTGCGCGCGTTCCACAGCTCCACTTCCAGATCCGACGGCCGAAATTGGATCGCCCAGGAGCGAAGTGCGGCGCCCTCTTCTTCAGCCACTGCCTCTGATTCCTCCTGCCTGGGGGCCGCGGCGGGGTTGGCCGTGCGCGGCAGGATCCCCCGCAGGTTTCGAAGCACAACGCGCAGGTTCCAATCGCGAAGGCCATAGCCGAGAAACAAAAAGTGGCGGTCGTGAAATGCCCTCATAAACAGCGCGGGCACTGCAGTCTGGCCGGTCATGCGTGAGAGGAAGTCGACATAGTCGTCCTCGGTGATCACATAATTATCCCACTTGCTTCTGCGGTCTACAGTCCCGTGCATTTTGTAAATGACGGTCGTCTTTTTGAGGTCAATGAAGAGCTTGGCCGGCGGCACCGGCTCTGGCTCCATCGCGCCGGCTTTCCACCAGAGGACAGAACTAGCGACCTCCTGACAGTCGTTCGCATGAACGACGAGGTCGTACTCCCGGTTCGCAGCGGCGAATGCGCGCTCCGTCAGATCGTCGTAGTTCGTGGTCACGATCAGCAACGGCGTGGGGATTTCTGCGAGGTACTTGTGGATTTCGCAAGGGGCGAAATCCTGATCGAACAACCTGTGCAACTGCTTGGTCAAACTTTCCCGCTCCGTCGCCTCCACGTAGTATGAGGCGACTTTTGCAAGGTCATCCAGGTCGTGCTTGTCTTGTGACGGGAAACTTATCTCTCCAGCCAGAAAGCGTGAGAGTTCCGCGCCACTGGGAAGAAACGTGGTCGTCTTTTCGTTCCATTCAGAATCCGGCGGCTTGCGAGTACCGAAATTCACACCTGCACCGAGGAACGGAACAATCGCCCCTTCTTGGAAAAGCTTCGCTATGACGCCGTAAGGCGGCTGCAGTGCCACATCGCATAGCGTAACATCGGGTCGTCAACGATTTCAATCACGAATCACCGCAACGCGGATGGTGGGTCTATCGAAGTTAAGGCTCCCGCTTATGACCCGAAAAGCCTCAGTTGTTTGGAAAACCCCGTTCGATAGAGAATCGTACAAAAGACTCACTCGTTGAAAGAGGCTCCGCACCAGCAGTCCAGTCCGTTGCCCTCAAGGGTTGTTCGATTGTCTCAACAAATTACTGACGGTGCAGCGCAAACCTGTGGCCGGAATGCGCCGATTCGTTGCGGTTGTTGGCGGGCGAAAGCGATGGGCAGCATTGTGAGTGATCGAGGAGGTTCGTATAGCGTCAGTGTGCGATGAAGGTCAACGTTGGTTGACGCCAAAAAGAACTATTTCGTCCGCGCGCAACTTTTGAATCCAAAGCGGCGGCAGACTGCATCTAAATGAAAACAAAGAAGGATCCTTATGATGCAGGATTTCAGGTTTGCTATCCGGCAGCTTCTCAAGACGCCGGGATTCACAATTGTGGCGGTGTTGACCCTTGCGTTGGCAATCGGCGTTAACTCGGCCATTTTCGCGCTGATCAATGGCGTATTGCTGAAGCCGGTGGTGCCGGTGCGGCCCAACGAGGTGGTGAACGTGTTCACGGCCCGACAGAATGCGAGCCACGATTATCGGCAGTTCTCCTACAACGAATACCGCGCGCTACGCGAGAACGGCGGAGACGTGTTTGTCGATGTGGCGGCGCTCGAGTTCGCCGTCGCTGGCATCGGGCGCGATCACGAGATGCGGCGCAGCTTCGCGTTCCTGACTTCGGAGAATTATTTCCCGATGATTGGTGTGCAGGCGTTTCGCGGCCGGTTTTACAACGCTGAGGAATGTAAGCCCAATGCGAACATGGCTGTCGTTGTATCAAGCTACGGCTTTTGGAAACGCAACGGTGGCCGCGACGATTTTGTCGGTAGCACATTACAGATCAACGGCCAGCCCTACACAGTGATCGGCATCGCGCCGGACGGATTCAGCGGGGCGAACGCGTTGATCGCGCCGGACATCTGGGTGCCGCTGGGCATTCATTCGCAGCTCGGTTCGGCTTTCGGCGATTCCGAAACGACACACGACCTGTTGGATTCGAAGAATTACACATTCAATCTGGTGGCGCGTATGCGTCCGGGCCTGACGATCGACGCAGCCAAACCGCGTTTGCCGGTGCTGGCGCAGCGATTGACTGCGGTTCAGCCGGACGGCAGTGAAGGCAGTCGGGAGCTACAAATTCAAACACCGGCACGATTTGGCCTAAGCACACAACCGGAGGACGACGGACCACTCACGCTGATCGCGACGTTGCTCATGGCGATGGCCGGAGCCGTCTTGCTCATCGCTTGTTTGAATCTTGCGAATATGCTGCTCGCGCGCGGCACGTCGCGTTCAAAGGAAATCGCAGTTCGCCTGGCTGTCGGCGCATCACGCTGGCAGATTGTCAGGCAATTGTTGTGCGAAGGATTTTTGCTGGCTGTTTGCGGCGGGGTCATCGGCCTGATCCTGAGCGCCTGGTGCAACGATGTTTTACTCCAGCAACTGCGCGGTTTGCTCGCGTCCGTGAATTTCTCGTTTGTGGTGAAATTGCGGCCCGATGCGACTGTGCTTGCAATCACGTTGTTGTTTTGCCTCATCGCGACAATGCTTTTCAGTCTGGGCCCGGCGGTGAAGGCAACAAAAGCCGATCTCGTTAAGGACCTGAAAGAGCAAGTCGGCGAACCGGCGCGCATCGGTCGTTTGAGTCGCTTCTTTGCGCCACGTCACATTTCGGTGATGGCGCAAATCGCGCTTTCACTCATGTTGCTTTTCGCCGCCGGATTATTTTTTCGTGGCGCGCTCAAGGCGGCCGGACTTAATCCGGGCTTCGTCGCGCGTGGCGATATCATTACTGAGTTCGATTTCAGTTTGATTAAGAAAACGTCGGCCGATTCCCGTCGCTTGATCTTCGAGATGGTGCGACGGGTACGAGAGTTGCCCGGAGTAACCGCGTCGGCTACCGGCACCATGCTGCCGTATTCCGATTTCACCAGCGCGCGCCGCGTTCTCCGCACGAAGGACGCCATGCCTAACGACCCCAAAGCGCCGGATCCAAGCGTTAATTCGCTCTTCACCGCGATTACGCCCGGTTACTGCGAGGCGCTCGGCATTAAACTGCTACGGGGCCGCGATTTCACTCAGAACGAATGCGAAAATAAGGATGCGCGACGCGTGGCCATCATCGACGAAGAAATGGCAAAAAAACTTTTCCCGAACGAAGACCCGGTCGGTCAGCACATTCGCTATACGAATCCGCCGAAAGACGGTTCGCCTAACGACATGGAAGTCGTGGGTGTCGTGAGCAAGCACCGGCATAGCGTTGACAACGATACCCTCCTTTGCCGTTTATTCGTGCCGTTGGCGCAGGGATACAGCGGCCAAACGTTTCTGCACGTTCGGCTCAACACACAGGATCAGCATGCAGTCGCCGCATTTATTCCCACGCTTCGACAAACCCTGCGCGAAATCGATCCCGATCTGCCGCTGCTACAGATGACGACGTTTGTCGACTTGGTGGAGAGGTCGCCCAATCTTTGGATTGTCAAACTTGGGGCAACTCTCTTCGGCGCTTTTGGCGCGATCGCGCTCATGTTAGCCGTCGTCGGTGTTTATGGTGTAAAAGCTTATGCCGTGGCATGCCGCACCCGCGAAATCGGCATTCGCATGGCATTGGGTGCACATCGGCACGACGTTTTCGCTCTCATCATGCGACAGGGCGCGATGCAAACGGCTCTTGCCGTGAGCGCCGGGCTGCTTCTTTCACTGGCTGCAGGGCGCGTCCTAGCCAAAATCCTGTATGACGTGAGTCCTAGCGATCCGCTAGCGCTCGTTGCCGCAACTTTGATGCTGGCGAGTGCGGCGCTGCTTGCTTGTTTCTTTCCGGCTAACCGCGCCACTCGCGTCAATCCAATGACGGCGCTGCGAACCGAATAAAGCAAAGGAAATCTGACGCAGGCATTGCCGCGTGCTTTTTTATCACCTCGGCTTCACCGCCTCGATCGTTGCTGAAACGACATAGTCTTCGATACCTTTTCCAGGCAGCCATTCGCGAATGAAGGAGCGAGACGTATCCTTTGGTGCGATCTTGATCTCGTCAAAGCCAGCCTCTTGTAACATCTCCTCCAGTTCGCTAATCTGCGACGCGCCAGATATACATCCGGTGTAAGCGGCCCAATCTTCTCTGATTTGCTCAGGTAAGATTGCAGTGGCGACCACGTCGGCAATCGCGAGTCGGCCGCCGGGCTTCAGAACACGGTAAGCTTCCCTGAACACGCGTTGCTTTTCTGGCGACAGGTTGATCACGCAATTTGATATAATCACGTCCACGCTTTCGTCGGAGACAGGAAGCGCTTCGATTTCACCAAAGCGAAAATCGACATTGCTAAATCCGTTTTTATGGGCGTTCTCGCGCGCTTTCGCGAGCATCTCGTGCGTCATGTCCACGCCGATGACCGTGCCACTGGGGCCGACCGCTCTCGCTGCGAGAAAGCAGTCGAATCCAGCGCCGGAACCGAGATCGAGAACCGTTTGCCCCGGCTGCAGTGATGCGATTGCCAGCGGATTTCCACAGCCAAGGCCGAGACTCGCAGCTTCGGAGGCAATTGCTGATTGTTCAGCCGAGTAACCCAGAGTATCGGCACGCGTGGAAGTGCAGCACGCGTCGGCGCAGCCAGACGCTTCTCCTCGAGCGGTGGAGCCGTAACGTCGTCGCACTTCTTCGCGAATGGCTTCTGATGACGATTCGGCGAGCTTTGTTTCCATGACTGTACTAAAACCTGCAACCTTCCTTGTGCAAAATTTAAACGGGCCGAGTCGATGTAATGTGACTCTGGTTTTTTCGGAATTTTTGTGTTAGGCGAAATCTTGCGAGGGACCGATGCGCATCTCCGCTACGGTTTAACGACTAGCGGTGTGCCGATGTGCGCGGCATAATAAAATTGGCGCGCTTTCCAATAAGGCATCCTAATGCATCCATGTGAAGCCGGCACCCCCGGCAGGTACCCTTGATGTAATCCGTAGCCCGGAGAGAATTCGAGAAAGTAGGGCATGGGGGTGCCAACGAAGTGTGTATACGGCGGGCGGCGGTCACGCCTGCTATCGACGTTGGCTTTCACGACTTGCCCCGATTCAGCGACGTAGTCACCATAAATACTCGAGCGATGATCCTGGTCCTTGCGAATAACGCCAAAATGACCAGTCGGAGTGCGATATCCCTCCCGGCCGCTTGATATTCGAGACGAGGCAATTCTATGCCCTCCACGATATAGATAGGCTTCTTGCTCCCTCAAGCTTACTACGATCGATGCCCGGCCGGAATGACTCTCCGGCAGGTTCGATGTGATCATGTCGCTGACAGTACTACAGCCATTCAAAGCGATGAGAGTCGCCCCGAGGGCACAAAGTAATGAAAATGGATTCGCCATTTCGCCGAGGTTATCGCGGGTAACATTCTGATTCGGTTTATCTCGTTTATCTGGCGGTGCCGGTCGCATCTAGACGCGCGCGACGTGATCGAGATGCACGAACACAGGCGCGGCTACAAGAACGCGCGATCGCCCTTCGCGCGAAGCGTTACTGATCGTTTTACAACCTTTTGCGCTAAAATTTGGTTGGTTCAAGTTGTGCGCTTACTTTTGTAGACCTGCAACAACCGCGTCAATTTGCTTTGCTGGCGAGCAATGGTCGCTTCCTGGTTCTCAATTTTGCGATATGCCTTAAGGAATTCGTTGAGCAACATTGCATTCACTGCTTCGTAGCGCACGGTGTAAATCTCGCCGCGCTTGTCGCGCACGACCAGATCGGGGTTAACAGCAGCAACTTCCTCGGCGATTAATCCAAATTGCGGCGTACTAGTCTTATCGCTTTCGTAATGAAACGTCACCGGGTTAAGTGCCAGGACGGCTTCGCTGGGCTTTGTCCATCATCTGAATGCGGTGAATGCGAAGAACGAACCGGTTGCAGGCTCAACGCCTTTAGTGATTTTGCTCCAGGGCAAAACCAAAACAAGCTTGGCCGAAACAATGGATGGAAAGAAGCTCGCTCCCGGAAATTACGTCATGAGCGTCGTGAGCGAAGGCAAGACTGCCAGTATCCTCTTGACCATCAAGTAGCGTTTGCCCGAGCGAAACGATTCGCGTTGCATCCTTGACCGGTCGTTCGGCGGTTTTGCAGTCACCATTCGTTCGCTCCGCTGTGACTCTATTGTGGTTTGTGTTGCCAGGCAGAGTCGCTGCTTTACAAAATGGCAACCATGTCGGATTACGAAACAACTTCGCGGCGGCCGATTGCGGCGGTGTTCCGGCGAACTGCAGGCGCTGCTGTGCGATTCTGTGTCCGTCACGGCATTCATCAGGATGCGATTTCGTATTTGTCGATTGTAGCAGCACTAATCGCAGCAATTTGTTTTTGGAAATCAGGAACGAGACATTGGCTCCTGATCATCGCGCCGCTTTTTTGTTATCTGCGGCTCTGGTTGAACATGCTCGACGGCCTGGTCGCGTTCGCCGCGGGGAAAGCGAGCCGCCGTGGTGAAATCGTGAACGATCTGCCCGATCGAATTTCCGACATCGTGATTTTCGTCGGCGTTGCGCACAGCGGATTAATGAATCCGTTCATTGGATATTGGGCAGCGATTTTCTCGCTGCTGACCTCGTACGTCGGTTTGTTCGGACAAGCGCTGGGCGGTCAACGCGAGTTTGGCGGAATGATGTCCAAGCCTTGGCGCATGGTTGCACTCCACGGCGGCGCATGGCTCACGTTTTTTCTACCGCCGCAATCATCCGCGATCTTCACCATTCTCGATTGGACCTGTGTTATCGTCATCGTTGGTTGTGTTGAAACAATCGTTGTTCGCTTGAAACGCATCACCGCCGCGCTGCAAGATAAGCAGTGATGTCGCCGCAGATCGCGCTGCACGATCCTGTTTTTCGCGCTTATTTCTGGATCGTTTTGATTTCCCTCGCAATCGCCGGCGCGGTCCTCGGTTTTCTGCGATTGGTTTTGAAAAAAGAAACCGCGTCGATGTTCAAG
>JBKPBJ010000379.1:0-2470 GCA_046726875.1 Verrucomicrobiota bacterium | reverse complement strand
AAGGCTACGGCGTGGTGGAAGTCGAATTTCGAATTACCCGGTTTCGTTTTGGAATTAACTTTGTAACGCGATGCCACAGTTTACTTATCGTGCGCGCAACGCGCAGGGCGGTCTGGTTGAAGGGGTGCTCGATTGCGCAGATCGTGCCGTCGCGATCCGTCAGATTGAATCGCAACACTGTATTCCGATTCGCATCGACATGGTAGAAGCGGCGAAGCCCGCAGAGGCGAAAGCAACCGCGCCGCCGGCAGCTCAACGAAAACTGCGGCTGCTGGGCTCGCCCGAAGCCGCCACGCCTGCGCAGAGCCTGAAAATTCCGCATGGCCAGCTGCTGATTTTCACTGAGCAGCTCGCACATTTGCTGCAAGCAGGCATGACGCTCGACGAAGGATTGTCTGTTTTGGAGAAACGCTTGAAGCAGCCGCGCGTGCAGCAGATGACACACGCGCTGCATCAGGCCCTAATCGATGGCCGCAGTTTTTCGCAGGCCCTGAGCGACATGCCCAGAATCTTCCCGCCGCTGTATGTGAACCTCGTCGCTGCAGGCGAGGCCAGCGGTGCGTTGCCGCAAATTCTGCTCCGAGTAGTGAAACATCTGACGCAGGCCAAGGAATTGCGCGATCGCGTGCAACAGGCGTTGATTTATCCGGCATTCCTCGCGTTGGCCGGCGCAATTCTCGTCACAATTTTCATTACTTTCATGGTGCCGCAGTTGACTGGGTTCATGGCGCAAACCGGCGGCGCGCTTCCATTGCCGACACGGATTTTGTTGCACATTCATCACGCCATCACGGGCTATTGGTGGGTCGGCGTGCTGCTACTGATTGGGGGAATTCTCGGTTTCCGTGCCGTGGTCCGCACTCAGGAAGGGCGGATCGGATGGGACCGGTTCCGGTTGCTGATCCCCGGGTACGGACGCGTGATTCGGCACCGGTATTACGCGCAGTTTGCACGGACCCTGGGGACTCTGATGGAAAACGGCGTCCCCCTACTGCGTTCGTTGGATCTGGTGAGTGAGATCGCCGGTAACCGCTTTCTCGAAACAAAACTTGGCGAAGTGCGCAAGGCGGTGATCGACGGCGCGACGCTTTCGGCTGCATTGCAACAGCAGAAGCTCTTTCCGGATTTGTTCACTGACATGATGGCTGTGGGCGAGCAAACCGGACACTTCGCCGAGACGATGCAAGCGATCGCGGACGTATATGAGCGCGAGCTTGATAAATCCGTTGGGGTGATCTCCCAATTGATTCCGCCGATCATCATCGTGGTCATCGCGGTTCTGGTAGGACTAGTTGTTTACAGCATTCTGTCGGCAGTCTTCGAAATGACACACAGCCTGCAAATCCGACCCCATTAAACTCAGAGCTTGCAAAGCGGGTTGGGTGTGAATTAATCTGGCCCCACTTGATGTTACCCCGCGCGTTTGCGATCCTTATGGCTGCGGCCTGCCGCGTAAGCGCGCAGGAAGCTTTAACCGACGGTCTGCCAGCGCCGCCTCCGATGCTTGCGGAGCCCACCCCCATACCATCAAGTGCGTGGCTGGATCTGCGCCAAACCGCGTCGCGGAATTCGAAAACACAAGAAGCGCCGGCCTGGGTCGAAGCGCTCACGCTCTTACCTGCCGCCGAGCTCATTGAAGGCGGTCCGGCGGCCAAAAGCGTTTTCCGCATTCGGGTGACGCCACCCGGTCCTGATTATAAAATTCTTTTCTTTCGATTGTTCTTCGACGACAAATCGAATCAGCAGCCGGAATTGGTAGCGTGGGACGAATCCGGCACCCACATTTTGCGCTCGGGCACGCTAGGCGCTGGAATGAATCTGCCCAGCTCAGATTCAGTAATCATCCCGATGACCGGCGCCTCTGCGATCGACATCGAAGTTCCGGGTGACGGAAAGACAATTCGCGCAGCGTATCTCGATTGGATGACGTCCAGTGAGGTCGTGCATCCCGTGAACGCCGAGCCTCGCGACATAATTCCCGAACCGTTCTCGGCAGTCCCCCCGCTGCACGCGCCGCCAGAAGACCTCGAGAATTTCGGAACGGTAACTGCCACTTTGGCGGCCGAAACAATTCGGCTTGATGCTCGGACCCAGCAAAACGCAGTGTTCCAATTTCCGATTGAAGCGGAACCGCTCACCGCACTGTTGACGTTTGAAATCGCGAGCCCGCGCATAGATGCGCCGCCGGAAATCTATATTAACGGCCAGAATATCGGCGCAGTTGCACTTACGTTGCCGGACCTCGCTGATCCTGGTTACCGAGGCGAATCGGAACCCCTCACAACTGAGATGCATTTCACCTACACGGGGTGGCTTCGCGCTCAGAAAATTGTGCCGGCAACAAGTTTGAAAGTGGGTGCGAACGATCTCGTTGTCACCAACGGAGCAGGCACCGGCGCCTCCGCAATCCGAGCGACGCAAATCCAGCTAAAGTACATCTGGGACAAGTCGGATTATCTTCTCCGCAAAG
>JBKPBJ010000378.1:0-3082 GCA_046726875.1 Verrucomicrobiota bacterium | reverse complement strand
TGGCATCGGCGTCTCAATCGTGCCGCGTATGATGGTGAAACATCAAGAGACCCCTGGATGTGTTAGTCTGCCGTTCGCTCCGCCAGTCCCCGAGCGGGAACTTAATTTTCTTCACAACCCGCTACGGTTTCAGAGCAAAGCTGCGGCAGCCTTCCACAGCGAGGCCGCAGCTTTATTGTCAGGCGATGATTCGTCGAGAGCTGGCGACGTGAAAAACTAAGCTTATCTCATCGTCTCCAACGCCGTCGCTACCATGGATAACATGGGCCAAACGGCGAGGATCAGGATGACGCCAAAGACGGCGAGCTCAGGGAAGTAATGAGGTCGCGCCCTGTGCACATATCGTTCCTCGAGGAAGCGTGAGATGCGCTGTCCTATCGGTATTCTAGTTTCCATGCCTTAACCGGCCACATCCCGGGGACGGATTGAAAGACTTTATTCGTCTAGACGCGATAGGTTTTGCCTATCCACAGGATTCCTGGAGCTCAATCATTGTGCCGCGGCAATTTGAGGCCCCGCAGTGGCAGGCGAACTTCTTCTTGGCTAATTCGGTGATCGGCTCGTCGAGCTCCATATGATAATCATAAAGGAGTTCCTCGCCGGGTTGGATGTCGCGGATTGCGTAGATGAAGATCCGGTTGTCTTCCTCGACCGCCTCGCAGTTTGGATCGCAAGAATGGTTGATCCAGCGTGCGTCGTTACCGCCAACTTCCGGATTAATCACTTCGCCGTTTTCCAGCCCGAAGTTGAAAGTGTGTGGATCGTCGTCATCGTCAGAGGCGGCTTCCCAGGAAACGCGTTCGCCCGTGTACTCGATAATGCGTGCACCTTCGGGAATGAACCGCGCGGCGTAAACGCCCCGGCCGTGCACATCGGACTCCCGAACCTCGATCTGTGGTGCTCGGTTTTGAGTTTTGCTTTTCTTCGCCACTTGCAGTGCGGGATTAATCCTCTGTGTTGACTCCTGATTGCGGTGTGATGCTCTATTCTTCAATCGCGCCGCTTATTTTACGCAGGTGTTCCCGGAAGGTGTAACTCGGATCGGCGGCGCGCTTTTCCAGATATCGCGTGAAGTCCAACTGTTCGCGCAGTGAGCGCCCGCTTTTGATCTGTTCCGCCTGACGCCGTTCTCGTTCCCAGATTTCGTGTGCGACTGAAAGCAGGTCATCGACGTGTTGAGCAAGGACAAACACGCAACCATCGTCATCCGCAAAAGCCACATCGCTGCGTTCAACAACGAAATTTGCGAATCGCGCCGAGTGCAACGCCGAGGAATCGCGAGTGTCGAGACGCTGCGGGCCTGACGGCCACATCCCGTAGCTGAAAATTGGCAGCCCAATCTGCCGCAGCTCTGGCGTATCGCGATGCGCGCCCCAGACGATGATTCCAGAGAGACGGCAGTTTTCAGCCTCAAGCGCCGTTAGATCGCCGATGCAGCCTTCGTCAAGACGGCCGCCATTGTCGATTACCAGAACGTCGCCGGGTTGCGCGCCTTGCATTGCTTCCAGAAATACGTCGACGCTTCCAAAATGTCTGACCGGCAGCGCCGGGCCGGCGAGACGTTGATTCGGGGTCACCGGCCGAATGCCAGGGGGAGCGATCCGGAAAGGAATTTTCAACCGTAGCGCAGCATCAGCAATCAGCGGAGTAGAAAGCTGGGCAAAACCGCGAGACAGTGATTCCGCTGTCATGCTGCGATCATGCTTGCCTTTAGCCGGTTTGCAAAAGGAACAACGATTTCAGAAGTCAGGATTCAGTGGCTGTACTTCGATTTGCGATTTCTGCAAACTGCTGGAATGAAACGTATGAAGTGGTTACTCACATTGGTTCTCGCTTTTTGTGCAATCGCGAGCTCGGCGTCGGCAAATCTCGGCGACAACAGTGAGAGGATTGAAGATGCGTATGGCACGATTGTTCAACGACGCCTGCGAGACGACGGAAAGGTAAGCGTCGTCTATGCTAAGGGTCGATATCTGTACCTGGTCACCTTTGCTAACAGCCGGAGCATTTCGGAAAGCTACTCCCACGCAAACGGTACTGATCTTTCCGAAAGGGAAATCACGAAGTTCCTGAAGGCAAACTCCCGCGCCAAATGGGCGCCGGAGAACACCGGCACGGAGCGACGTTATAAAAGCAGCGACGGAATTACAGAGGCAACATACGGCATTCTAAATGGTCGGCCCGCGTTGACAGTGCGTCAGCTTAACCGCTGATCACGTACTGACGGACATGAGTTTCAGACTGCCGACCGTGCTTTCGCAGCACCAGCGCGGCAGCAACTCCAACGAGAACGAAACCCACAATCTCGATCAGCATATAACTGGCGGTGTAGACGCCCGGGAAGCCGTACCAGTTCCAGTACGAAACGTTTGTTGTTATCGCGGCCAGAATTCCGGCGATCAGAACGAAACCGACGCGGCCGGCAAAGCTGCCAATACGCGTCTGTGCCAATCACCAAATCGCCAGAATTGCCTGGAGCACTTCGGTGCTGAATTCGATGGCCAGCGATTTGCCGAATGCGAACTGACGGCCGGGCGGATGATACATGAGAATGCCGGACGGGTTCGCCGCTATTCTTTGCTGCATCTGTTTCATCGCCTCGTTCTTTTGCTCGCGCGTCGCGTTCTTGCCAGCGCCGAGACCGGGAAAGATATAGAGGCCGGCGTTGTCACCGATACTGCTCTGCATCGCGCTAAGTACAGCCGATTCGTTAGGTATTTCAGTAATCCCAGCTTCGCCCAGCGGCAGAGCCATGTGAGCGATTGATGTCCACACTAACATCACGATTCCACCGATTATTCCGGCAAGAAGAATTTTCATGGAAGAGAAAGAATGCAGCGGGCGCGACGAGTTTAGAAGAAAAAATCAGATTTGGAGATTCGAGAAAGTCAGCGGCTTGTATTCGGTTGCATTTTTTGCAAGGCATTCACGCGGGTCTGGTGGTCGGCTATTAAGTATGAACATTACAAAAATATAATGTAGAAAGGCATTGACCCTTTTTGCGCAGTCCTGATAATCTCCACACTCTTCTTCCGGGAAATTGAACCGGGAATTAGCTCGGGGGAGTAAACTCAAACCCTGC
>JBKPBJ010000377.1:0-9660 GCA_046726875.1 Verrucomicrobiota bacterium | reverse complement strand
AGAATCGTCTTAGTACTGCATTCACTGACGCAAATCCCCAACTTGTCCATCAATGGTGGAATCATTGAATCGATTTGCGGTCTACGACGCGCTACCTGCCAATCGGAAACGGAAAATCCAGCCGGTCCAGCTGAACAGTCCATTCGCCATTGTTCTTCTTGCGGTAAAATGAGTTAGTCAATAGGTTCCACGCGGGCGCGCCGCTTCCTAAAATCACAGATGATATTGAATCGCTTTCCTGTTGATCGCAACAGCCTGAAAATTGTAATTTTGTCGACCCCGAAAACGGGAAATACCTGGCTGCGTTGGCTACTACATTACGCCTATGGAATTCGGATTTTCGAACTGCCTTTGAACTGGGCTCCGGGATGCGCAGACGATTTTCCTCCGAGATTTGTCACCCACCAACATCTCTTCCCGAGCGAGAGTCTTGTCGAATGGTTGGTGGAGAGCCGAGCCGCCGTTCTCACGACAATACGCCATCCGGCGGACACGTTTTTGTCGTTATTTCATTATGCGAAGTGGCATGACGCCGGGGTGGCGGCTACAATCCTGAAGGAAGACGGCGACCGTCCAGGAAAGAACGCGCTGAAATATATCACCTACCGGTTTCCTTGGAGTTACGCCCTTTCGCTTGCCTGGGCCAAGCTTGGGTCATACGTAGTCCGCTACGAAGATCTGCTGGTCGATCCTCTGTCGCAACTCCGAGAGCTCACCTCTAAGATCGTGCCGCTGGATGAGGAGAGACTGAAGATGGCGGTATTTCTTTGCAAACCTGAGCAGCTGACAAGGCCAGGTCTCGTCGACCCGCGTCAGCTGCATACATGCTCCGCGCGGCGGTGGATTCAAGAGCTACCCTCGGAGATCGTCGATGCAATGGCGGGCCTTGAGCCCTACGTTTCCGCCTCCAAAACGTACGGGTACGATTGGGACAGGTCCGCTCTGGAGCCTTCGGGATACGATTACAATAAAATAGATCCCTTTCGTGGCCACGACCGTTTCGACAACGGCGAGCTGATTGGTCGCTCGCTTGCGAAGATATACTTACACGACGTACCAAACGCCAGTGCTCGCTGGCCGGACCCATGGGTAACCGAGGGAGATAGCTTCTGGAATTGGCTTCGGGCCCCGAGCCCATTGGCAAGTTTGAATTCGGATCTTCCTGCCGGAACGCTGACCAATATCATGGTGGTGGTACACAATTCGCGGCCCGATCTTCAAAAGACATACAGGAACCCGGGCGGCAGCGATCGAATTGGGTTCGCGGTGTGGTTTCTCGGACAGGCCCAATTGGTATACGAGCTCTCTTGGGGTCTGATAGGGCCGGTGCTCAAGTCTTTTTGCGACTACCTCAACTCCAAGTCTGGCGCCTAAAATCCGGGGGCAAGATTTGGAGCTGCAACAGCCCGCCCTCAAGCATTCGGATGAGACTCTGTTAAAATACGCGATGTGACGCACCAGCGCGTTTACCCGCATCAATTAGGAAAGATTTTCACGCATGGCTTGGATGACGTTGGCTGCCCGAATCCGTCTCCAATACAACATATTTTCGCATTATCGGCAGACAATTACTTTCGGCATATTGGTTAAATCTCTTTTCGTTCCGGCAATTCGAAGATGGATCGTGTGCGAGTGGCCATCCTTGAATACAGGCGGAGTTAGGATCCGAAAGGCGTGCCTGCCGTGTCCGTAACCTGCGTCAACCAGATCCTGTCGGAACTGATTCGCAGGGAACGTCATCACATATTGTTCGCCATCCCAAAGATCGACGTTGACTTGGGCATTTGGTTTGTACTCGTCCCAAACCCAGCCAGAAATCGTATTGCAGTCGGCCTCCTCGACTTTGCTGATATGGTGCGGCAGCGGCGCGGCGCCAATGCGTCCGGAAAAAATGAGGAATCCAAAGCAAACAAAGTTAAAAGTTATGAAAATAGCCAGCGCATGCGAAAGCAGGCCATCGCGCCACAAGCGGCGCTGCGAATTCCAGCTGGAGAAAATGTGGAACGTTGAGAGCAAGGTCGCTTGGTAGAGACCATAAACAATGTAGTGTGGCTCGATCCCATGCCACAAGCCCATTAACCCGAAGGCCAGAAAATATCCCAAGATTGCGGGAGTGTGTTTACTCGCAAACCATTTGCCGCGCATGGCGGCAAACAGGAAGCGCATGTAAACGTGATCGCGAAACCAAAACGAAAGCGTGATGTGCCAGCGGTTCCAAAAATCACGGATGTTTCGCGCTAGAAAAGGCCGATCAAAGTTTTCCGGTGTGTGGACGCCAAAGAGATAACTGAGAGCAATAGCAAAGGCGCTGTAGCCGCCAAAATCGAAAAACAAGTAAAAGCTGTATGCATACATATAGCTGACGAGCGCGCCGAAGCTCGCGCTAGACGCAGCAGGCTCGAGCCAGTATTGCCTGATCAGCGCAGCGATTATGAACTTGTAAAGAAATCCGCGAAAAACGCGTTGCACTGCGCCATCGACATCGGCAAGGAATTCAGCGCGTGTTCGCGCTTTTCTCCAGTCGCTTGCAAAACGCCGATACCGGTCGATCGGGCCGGCCGAAATGGTCGGAAAAAAAAATAGGAACATCAAGAAATCGAGCGCGCCTGGCGGGGCGATGACGTTATCTCGGAGGCAAAACACGACATCAAGCGCGCGAAATGTAATGTAGGAAATACCGAGAAAACCAAACTGGCTTCCGGGTGACAAAACCGGAAAAAATTTCGTCACCGCCAGTGGTAGGAGGCTTGCCCCAATAGCACTGTAAAACAACCAATTTCCTTGCCCACGGACGGCCGCAAACGCGCGCACAGTCGCCCACTGCCAGAAGGCAAAACCGATGACGATCCAGATCTCGCGCACCGCGAAATCGGAGCGGATGTTTAACATTCCGTGATACTGCAGGACGAGCATGACCGCAGTCACGAAAAGCGCCCAACGCCAGCCCGCGCGGCCAAATAGACCGAGAATTAATGTAGGGATGACCGCGTAAAGCAGCAGTCCGAAAAACGTGAAGTCGGAATAAGGAATCACAGCGACTCGGCCAGCCTGGCTCGGTCGGCCTTACCGTTCGCTGTCATCGGAAATGCATCGAGGAAAACGAATTTACGCGGCAGCATGTACGCCGGAAGTCGTTCGCCCAGCTGTTTCCGGATCATATGCGCCAATTCGAAATCCGATGGTTCATTTCGCGCGCTAAGGACGACGAAAGCAGCGAGCGATTTTGCTTCGGCGTCTTTGATTACCGGGATCACGACGGCGTCCCGCACAAGTGCTAGCGCACGGAGATTCGCTTCGACATCACCCAGTTCGATCCGATATCCACTGAGCTTGATTTGCTGATCGATGCGGCCCTCAAAAAAGAGCAGATTGTCACGGAGCCGCCCCAAATCGCCGGTACGATAAGCACGCTGATTGCCATGTTGAAAAAAAGCATTTGCCGTGAGATCGGGACGTGCAAGATAGCCGGGACTAACATTCGGTCCCGCGATGATGATTTCGCCGCGTTTGTTTTCGGGCAGGATTTCGCGATTTTCATCGCTGACAAAAACTTCGGTCCCGGGCATCGGACGTCCCACCGGCAACGGGGAATATTTTTCCAAAATCGTATGATCGATGCGTACCGAAGTGGTAGCCACAGTCGCCTCGGTGGGACCATAGGTATTCCAAACCTGTGCTCGGGGGAACCGTTTCAGCAGGCGCGCGGCCGTCTGTGGCGCGAGTGTTTCACCGCAAAAGAGGAAACGTCGCACGGTCGGAAGCATCGCCTCATCAAATGTCTGCTCGACAAGGCACATCTGCGCAAACGACGGAGTGGAAACCCATGTGGTGACGCCGGAATTCGCAATCGCGCGGTAAAGCATTTTTGGATTTGCAACAAGATCGCGACTGATGCTGAAGAGCGTGCCTCCGGTAACCAGACTGCAATACAAATCCATCACAGAGAGGTCGAATGAGAACGGCGCCTGATTCAAGAACGTCTCGCCGAGTTCGGTGAATCTTTGCTCTGCAATCATGCATGCAAGGAAATGCTCGAGACAGGCGAGGGTAATGATGACGCCCTTGGGCTCACCGGTGCTGCCGCTTGTAAAAAGGATGTAGAATGGGTCGTCGCGCTGCACGCGCTTGGCGGGAGCGGGCGCGTTCGACGCGGAAAATTGCGAAATGTCTTCCGGGGTGAGCATCAATGACGCGCGCGAAGTTGCGAGAATCTTGTCGATACGCTGCTGTGGCAATGCCGTGTCGAGCGGCACATAAGGCCGGCCCGATTTCACCGCGCCGAGAAATGCGATCAGCATTTCTGGTTCACGATGTCCGAGCGCCGCGATCGGCGCGCGATCAGCGCCGACGCGCTCTGCCAAATGGGCAGCGAGCGCATCCGAGCGCCTGCGCAACTCGCCATAAGTCAAGGTCCTGCCGTCGCTGACATGTGCGATTGCTTTCGGGGACACTGCGGCCCAGTGATCGATTCGTTCGAGCAGATTCACTTAGAAACCTTGATAAACAAAGGGCGGTGTGGAGAAATCCCCACGGCCATACATCACGATCAAGCCCGCGATGATGGCAAAGTAGTAGAGAATTAACAGTACGCGCCGCAACGTTGGATGCCCCTCGATCCAGCTCACGCGTCTATACGGCGCTTAATGTCAGCGATGATTTTGCGCGGCGTTTTCCAACTTTCGCGCTCGAATTCCGCCGGAGAGACTCTGACACCAAATTCCTCCTCGATCATTACCATCAACTCAACCGTCTTGGTCGAGTCGAGAAGCTGGTAATCGTAAAGAGGTAGATCGAGGTTAACGCGCACCTCGTCGCTTTCGGCGACGGATGCCAACACTTGTAAAACTTTGTCGGAGAGAGATTCGGGCGTAACCATCTGAGAATCCGTTTTGAGTTATGTGCGACTCGCCGCAATTAACGCAGCATTATACTTTTGTCAGCTTTCAGGAGTGCGGTCGGGAAAAAATTGTCGAGAGATGAATGGCGGGCCATCCAGCCAACAGATGGCCAGCGTGAGCGAATAGGCAATAATAGCTAAAAACAAACGCGGCATCAACTTCATGCAGAATATTGCCGCATAAATTCCGTCACTACAAGGATGGGATTGGCTTAAGTCCGGGGGCACGCAAAACCCTCATTGCAGGAACGTCACTTCCCGCTTATGCATTCTAATGAGCGGAGAAGATAATGGATTGAATATAAAGCGCTGGCGTTTTTGCGGCCGGACGCCTTCCGGCGTTACATCATCGGCTCGGCAATCTCCGACACCGGCTCGTGGATGACAGGTGATGGCACAAGTTTGGGTCATGAGCACGTTTCGTTTGTGCTAAGAAACGAAACAATGACAGGCGTTGTTCAGGAGTTTAACCATGTCGTATTTCACGGTGGCCTTGGCGCAACGCTGGAAATGCGCGTTTTTTCTGAAACTGCTCTGATTCAACACCTGAAGGGCGCCGGATTTGCGAATATCAAAGTTCACCGTGCGGGAAACCTCGTCCACGGTATCTGGTGGCCAGAGTCGCGGGCTTTCCCGGTCTTGGTGCGAAAGCCAAAAGGGTAGCTCCACATAGGCATTTGAGCACACTGATATGGAACCGGTGCCCTACTCAAATCTTCAAGCTCAATACGACGGTATTCGCACGGAGGTGTTAACAGCCTTGCGGGAGATTTGCGAGTCGTGTAAGTTTGCTCAAGGCCCAGCCACCGCAGATTTCGAGGCGAAATTTGCAGCGTACTGCGAAGTTGATCATTGCGTCAGCCTGAACAGCGGCACGAGCGCGCTGCATCTGGCTTTGCGCTGTCTCGATGTCGGGCCGGGAGACGAAGTCGTCACGGTCTCGATGACGTTCATAGCAACCGCATGGGCCATCAGCTACGTCGGCGCCAAGCCGGTTTTCGTCGATATTGACCCTGTCCGCCGCACACTGAATCCGGACAACCTCGAAGCGGCGATCACGTCCCGCACAAAAGCAATTATCCCGGTACATCTGTATGGAATGCCGGCAGAGATGGACCGCATCATGGCTATTGCTGAGCGACATGGGGTGCCCGTGATCGAAGATGCAGCACAAGCGCACGGAGCAAGATACCGCGGCAGGCGAATAGGCCAGTTTGGACAAATTGCGTGTTTTAGTTTTTATCCGGGTAAGAACCTCGGGGCGTACGGGGAAGGGGGTGCTTTGATCACGAACGATGCATCCATAGCGCAGCGCGCGCGTTCTCTCCGCGATCACGCGCAAAACCAAAAGTACTTGCACGACGAAATCGGGTATAACTACCGCATGGATAGCTTCCAGGGGGCTGTGCTCTCCATTAAACTCAAGCACCTCGACAAGTGGAATGCGGCTCGTATTGATTGCGCGCGACGCTACACAGAATTACTGAAGGACTCGTCGTACAAGCTGCCGGTGCATATTTCCGATTCAGAGTGCGTCTGGCATTGCTACGTGATTGAAACTCCTGAGCGTGATCGCGTCCGTTCCGCCTTGCAGAATGCCGGCATCCAGACCGCCATTCACTATCCTTTGCCAGTTCACCTCCAGAAGCCTTACGCGCATCTTGGCTATCGATCAGGCGACCTGCCAGTGACGGAAGCACTGTGCGAACATTGTCTCTCGCTTCCGATTTATCCCGAACTCTCGAAAGAGAAAATTTCCCGTGTCGCTTCCGTTCTCCTCGATCTGGAGAATCGCTGACGTATCAGGGACAGACCCGACTGCGCGCGAACAAAATCGCGTTTGTAATCCGGCGTCGATCAGTGACGATCAGAAATGGCAGCGGACCGCGATTATGTTCTCGGCACGCACGATGAGGAATTAGCCAGGCTCGGGCTGCAACATCGTGTCTGGCGATCCGTTGCTTTGGATTGCTGGCAACGCGCGGGCATCACAGTTGGCAGTCGCGTGCTCGATGTCGGAGCAGGTCCCGGCTACGCGGCCATTGATCTGGCTGAGATCGTCGGTCCCACCGGCGAAGTCGTCGCACTGGAGCGTTCGCAAAACTTCATCCGCGCCATCGAAGAAGCTTGCCGCGCCCGTTCGCTCCCCAACCTGAAGATTCACGAACTGGATTTGATGCAGGATGAGCTGCCGAAGGGCGACTACGATTTTGCCTGGTGCCGCTGGGTTGTCTCGTTTGTGAATGATCCGTCGCTACTCATTAAAAAACTTAGCGAAGTCATGCCGAAGGGAGTTGTCGCGATTTTTCACGAATACGGTCACTATGAAACGTGGCGGTTTTTCCCGCGACTGCCGATGCAGGAGCGCTTCCGAGAACACGTGATTGCAACATGGCGCGAATCCGGCGGCGAACCCGACGGCGCCGCTCATTTACCTGCGCTGCTCGGGGCGAATGGTTTTGTGATTCGCTCCGCAAGGCCGCACATTTTTTGCCTGCGTCCGGACGATTACATGTGGCAATGGCCGGTCACATTCATCGAAACGTATCTCGAACGCCTGATTGAAATGGCGCGAATCGATCAGGAATTCGCCGAGCAAGTTCGCACCGCTCTCACCAGCGCAGAAAAAAATCCTAACGCCCGGATGCTCACACCGCTCGTGCTAGAAATCATCGCGGAAAAATTGTAACGACCATTTCGCTATGACGCTCCGACGAGCCCCAACCGGTCTGCATCGGACTTCAGGGCGGCGATGACTTGTGCGACCACATCGTCGAGTGGCATTCCCAATTCTTCTGCGCCGCGGGTCATGTCTTCACGGCTCACGGCACGCGCGAATGCTTTGTCTTTCATTTTCTTTTTCACCGCGCGCACATCGACGTCGTGAATGCTCTTTGTCGGGCGCACGAGCGCTACGGCCACAACGAAGCTGCTTAGCTCATCCACTGCATAGAGAGTCTTCTCAAGCGGCGTATCCCGCGAAACGCCTGAGTAATCGGCGTGTGAAAGGACGGCGCGACAAACTTCTTCGCTCCAACCGTTCTCCCGTAGCCACGCAACGCCGACAAACGGATGCCCTTCGGTGGCGCTGCGTTCGAGATTCGGATGCCGCTCGTAATCCATGTCATGCACCAATCCAACGGCCTCCCAGAGATCGGCGTCTTCGCCGCGCAATTGCGCAAAATGCTTCATCGAATCAGCGACTGCATAGCAGTGTTTCCGCAGGCTTTCAGACTGGATCCATTCGTGCAAAATAGCTTGGGCGCGAGCAGCGAGTGTTTCACTCATCTCAATTCAGTGAATTGAGACGTTATCGCCCGATTTGATTTTTGTGGCAAGCCGCACCACGTCCCAATTGGCAAGGCGCATGCAGCCGTGGCTCGCAGCGTGTCCAATCGAACCAGGATCGTTTGTCCCGTGAATGCCGATGCCTTTTTTGTTAAGCGCAATCCACATCACGCCTACCGGATTCCGTGGTCCGGGTGGAAGCATGTAGAAATTGCCGCTGCGTTGGCCATGCTCGAGCATCTCCTTGTCGTAGCGAAACCTGGGCAACTTTGCAATGCCTCGCACCTTCCAGTCACCAATTGGTGAAGCGGTGTGCGCAGAACCGACCGTGACTGGATATGCGGCGATCAGCTTCTCGTTTTCGAAAACGCCGAGCATGTTCGTTTTCGTGTCCACTTTTGTGGAGACATTTCTTGGTGCTCCACTTTCGCCGGGAGTTGACGCTTGGGTTTCAGGTTGATCTTCAACTTCGTTCGCCGCTTGCGAGGCAGTTTCGCTGCCGGGCTGAATGTCTTTCACCGATGCAAGTTCGAATGGCTCGACATTCGGCACCTTCAGCTGATCGCCTCCTTTAAGTCTCTTCAATTTGCCCGGATTAAGTTGTTCGAGGAAGTGGACGTCGGTGTGAAATTTTTCCGCAATTGCGTCGGCAACATCGCGGTAGGGCAGAAATTTCAATTTTGCCTCCTCAGCTACGTGACTCGGCAATCGTCCAACACTTTGTAGGTCCGCTTCGGTGACGGTGTAGGGAACGAACACCGTGTCCATACTGGCGAGATCGAGTCCGGAAACATCGGGCGGGACATTTGCGTGTCCGCCGGATTGTGGCGGCGGCGGCTGCGGTTGTTCCCCTCGTGATTCGCGGTAAAGCGCAAGTGCCTTCCAAGTAAAATCGTTGTAGCGGCCGTCGATCCGGCCCGGGCTAAAGTTTGCGCGATCGAGGAAAACCTGGAGCCGCGTGGCCGCCTCGATCTGCGTTTTCTTCGGAGGTTGTGTCTTCGGCGTCGGCTTCTTTTTCGCCGCTGCTGGAAGAACGCCGCTTAAAATCAACAATCCGACAACTGTGAAACGATTCACAGTTTTCACTCATATGCTTCGTGCGCGTCAACAATTATGGCTGTGCTGAGCGGCCAATCTCGCCAGCTGTTACGATTGAAATCCTCGAGATGTACCCAGGCGAAGCGCTGATAACTTTGGATCCCCGACATAGATTACAGACCTTAAAGTTGTGATATATTCTGCCGATGCAAAAGCCAGAAATTACCGCATATCTAAAGACCTATTGTGGCTGGAGCGCCGGAGTCCGCGCTGTTCTGGCCAAATACAATCTGCCGTACACCGAGAAGGACATCATTCAAAACCCGGCGTTCCGCTGGGAAATGGAGACCAAGAGTGGGCAGCCGCTTTCGCCGTGTGTCGAGATCAACGGCCAGATGCTGGCCGACGTCAGTGGCGAAGAAGTCGAACGTTATCTG
>JBKPBJ010000376.1:0-3987 GCA_046726875.1 Verrucomicrobiota bacterium | reverse complement strand
AGGTTTATGCGCTATGCCAAGCGTTCATCGTCAACCGGGCAGACCTTTCTGGTTCTGCGCATTCTCAATTTGGAGTCCCGAAACTCTCAAGAGCAGGCGCGTCTTTCGCTCCACGAAAACTCGTGACAAGAAACAGGCGCTCGAAATCTGTCGGGCGTGGCACAAGGCCTCGCTCAAAGCGCGTAACGGGAAATTGAGCGTGGACGCTGCACGAGAAGTCATCGCGCAAGGTGTCAGCGACGTTTTCCCTGCGGCAAATGTCGAATCGCTGCCGAGTGCCTCAATCAAAGCGTGGTGCGAAACGTGGCTGGAAGCCAAAGGAATCGAAGCGGAGCAATCCACGCATGACCGTTACAAGCGTATCGTCGAACGCTTCACCGAATGTCTTGGAGCGAGAAGCAACCGCGACCTTTCCACGTTGCAAGCGAGCGACATTGCGCGGTTTCGTGACCACGAGGCGAAAGAACGGGCACGCGCAACGGCCAATCTGAGTTTGAAAGTTTTGCGGGTCTGTTTTGGCGAGGCTGTCCGGCAAGGCTTGTTGGCGGTCAATCCGGGTGCGCGTGTGAAGCTCTTGAAATTGCGCGACAAATCGGCAAGGCGGGCGTTCACGCTCTCGGAAATCAAGCGCATTTTGAAAGCGTGCGGTGAGGATGCCGAATGGCGCGGCCTTGTGCTTTTCGGACTCTATCTCGGACAACGGCTCGGCGACTTGGCAAGGCTCACGTGGCGAGCAGTGAATCTCGAAAACAGCGAGATTGCGTTCACCACTCTCAAGACCGGGCGGCGAATCGTGTTGCCGCTCGTGCAACCGCTCGCCGATTACTTGGCATCACTGCCAGCAAGCGAAAATCCAAACGCTTTCATCTTTCCGACTGCGGCAAGCGCAAAGCGCACAGGCACGCTTTCCAATCAATTCCGCGAGATTCTCGTTGACGCTGGCCTTGTCGAACCGCGTGGACACGAAGCGACGGGCAAGGGACGCAGCCAAGCGCGGGAGACCAGCGAGATTTCGTTCCACAGCTTGCGGCACAGCGCCGTGACGATGCTCAAAGCGTCCGGCCTGTCGGACTTCGTTGCGCGTGAGATTGTCGGGCACGAGAGCGCGGCAGTCTCTCGCCAGTATTCGCACCTTTCGACGGACGACCTGCGCAACGCCATGAAGCGGTTGCCAGATGTAACCGGGGTATGAGCAAGCGAAAACGGAACGTTGACAATGTGGCTCCTGCACAACCTAAGTTGCGCGAATTCCCCGAGTGGACAGTTGAGCAGGCGATGGAAGTCGCCCGGATGCTGTACGCGCTGGAGCCATTTAAGATCAACAGCGAAGGAGCTTACTTTCACTGGAACAGATTAGCGGAAGAGGCATTCGATTTTCTCGACAAATCATACAAGTTTTGCGACGAGCTTGTCAGAGAACGAAGCCTTTGGAACGCTGAGAACCGCCGCCGGGAAAAGGAAGCCGCAGAGGCGCCAAAGTTGCCTGACCCAGTGCCGTTTAAGAAAGCGATGCGGTTCATCACGGGTGAAAAGCGGACCAAGCTCGCGGAACCGAAGTTTCAAAAGTTTGTACGCTACAATTGCCGCTGCTCGGGCAAACGGCCCGAACAAGTCCTCGCAATTTTACGCAGAGTAAGAAGCCTGTCGTGGTACGACGTTACGTTCCGGACGCTAAATGGGCAGATTGCAAGTTCGCAACAGACTAGTGTGCCGCGCAGTCTCGTGCTGCACTTGCGGGAAATGTTCAAAGACTCATGCGAAGGAGATAATCGCCGAAGAAAACAGGGCGAAAGCGAACAAGAGAAAAAAAAGAGGGCATCGGCCTGACCCGAAACATAAGCCGCTGATTCGTGAAGTCATGCGTGCTAAGCACGCCAGATCGGATGAGGAGATGACAGCGAAATGAAAGCATATTTATTGCACGCTTACGAAGTCCCTCCGCGCAAAGATCATCGCGGCGTCAATCTGATTTCCGATGCGCTGCCATTCGCTCGGCTGTGGTACACGCAAGTCTCGCACGCAATCGGCTACGCGAAGTTTTACAGCAGGTCACATCCAACCGTGATTCGCTTTTACGATGATGCGAGCAAGGTGATCGGCGCGCACGAAGGAGCGCGTTCCAGCTCGTCTGTTCGTGCTCGACAGCGAAAACTGGCTCTGGAAAGATAGCTCGAATCCGTGCCCGCTGGGCGTAACATGTCGAGCGTTGAAGAGCCGCATCTCCATCTTGAGGTCGGACATATCTTATTCCTCGACATTGTGGGATACTCGAAGCTGCTCGCCGACGAACAAAAAGAGTTGGTGCAGGAACTCAATCAGATCGTTCGGGAGACCGAGCAGTTCCGTGCCGCCGAAGCTGAGGGAAAGCTGACGCGTTTACCGACGGGCGATGGGATGGTGCTCGTCTTTACAAACAATCCTGAAGCGCCAGTGGAATGCGCGCTGGAAATTAGCAAGGCGCTCCAAAGCCACCCAAAACTTAAAGTACGCATGGGCATTCACAGCGGCCCGGTCAATCCATTCGCAGATGTGAACGATCAGTCCAATCTCGCTGGGGCCGGGATTAACGTCGCACAGCGAGTCATGTATTGCGGCGATGCCAGGCACATCCTCCTCTCCAAGCATTTCGCCGAGGACTTGGAACACTATGCTCACTGGCGACCGTATTTGCACGACGTCGGACAAGTCACGGGCAAGCATGGCCTGCGGTTGCCGCTTGTTAATCTCTATACGGATCAACTCGGGAACGCAGCTCTGCCCACAAAGTTGAGGCAGGCTAGAGCTGCCTTCCGAATTAAATCTGCCGCCTTCGCAGCGTTTCTGCTCGTAGCGGTGCTTGGGGTTGGATTTTGGATGCTTCGTCGTTCACAAGAGAAAAGTGCGGCCGGGGCAATTCCTGACAAGAGCATCGCGGTGCTGCCGTTCGAAAATCGGAGTCACGATCCCGACAACGCGTACTTTGCGGATGGCATTCAGGACGAGATTCTGACACTTTTATCCAAGATCGCCGATCTAAAGGTGATCTCGCGCACATCGACGCAACATTACAAGAGTGCGTCTGGAAACGTGCGTGAAATCGCGGAGCAACTTGGCGTTACCTATCTTCTGGAAGGCAGCGTGCAAAAGGCCGGCGATGCGGTGCGGGTGAACGTGCAGCTGATCAAAGCCGCTAAAGATTCCCATCTTTGGGCCGAAACCTTTGATCGCAAGCTGACTGACATCTTCAGCGTTGAGAGCGAAATTGCGAAACGAATTGCGGAGTCGTTGCAATCGAAACTGACCGGTAGCGAGGAACAGGCCCTAGCAGTTAAACCAACAAACAATCATGAGGCTTACGACGCCTATTTGCGCGGGGTGGCTTTTGAGGCACGTAGCGTCTACCCCCTTTTCTCTATCGATCTTGTATGGAAAGCCGCCGATTCTTATGAGCGGGCGGTGCAACTTGATCCGAATTTTGCGCCTGCCTGGGCCCGGCTTTCTCGCGCAGACGCCCTTCTCTACTTTAACGGCGAAGACACTACCCCTCCGACTCGCCGTGACGAAGCGAAACGCGCCTTGGAGAATGCGCAAAGAGTCCAACCTGATTCGGCTGAGACTCTGCTGGCCTTGGGTTACTATCAATACTGGGTGCTGCGTGATTACGGGGCCGCCAAAACTACGTTCGAGCGTGCCAGCAAAATGTTACCGGGGAGCAGCGAGGTACCACAGGCGCTCGGCTATGTTGCCCGACGCCAGGGACACTGGGATCAAAGCATTGACTATTTCGAGCAAGCTCTCGACCTGGATCCACGTAATGTGCAGTTGCTCATCGACACGGCATCAACTTATGGTTTTCGGCGACAATTCCCAGCAGCGCTAAAGCTCTATGATCGAGCGCTCGAAATTACGCCAAACGATCCGGATGTGATGGCGGCAAAGGCCGGCGTTTATCAAGCCCAGGGTAAACTGCAAGAAGCTGCCGGCCTTCTATCAGAAATTAACTGGCAG
>JBKPBJ010000375.1:0-5063 GCA_046726875.1 Verrucomicrobiota bacterium | reverse complement strand
ACGTCGAACGCTGGTCATTGTCTTTTCGCGGGTATTGCGACGGAGGAGCACGCGCGGCGCGTTGCGTCCACCCTGACCGATGAAACCTCCTTTTCCGGATGGGGAATTCGCACAGTAGCCACCAGTGAGGCGCGCTACAATCCGATGTCGTATCACAACGGTTCGATCTGGCCGCACGATAACTCCCTGATCGCCGCGGGATTTGCTAAGTACGAACTTAAGGGATCGGTTGGCATGGTGCTCGCTGGTATGATGGACGCGAGCATCTTCTTCGATTTACATCGGCTTCCGGAATTATTTTGCGGCTTTCCTCGACGGCCCGGTGAAGCGCCCACATTGTATCCAGTTGCCTGCGCTCCACAGGCATGGGCCTCTGGTGCTGTATTTCTTTTGCTGCAAGCGTGTCTCGGGCTCGATGTGTTTGCTCCAGAACGAAGGCTGGTCTTTTCGAAGCCATTCTTGCCGCAATTTCTTCCGCAAGTCAGCATTCGTGATGTGAAAGTGGGAGACGCAAGCGTTGATCTTCTGCTCACGAGACACGACGAAGGAGATGTAGGCGTGAATGTTCTCCGACGGAACGGCATTCTCGACGTCGTCGTTTTGAAGTAAACGGTGGCGATTGCGCTTGTCGCCGCAGATCGCCGCAATATTGTGCGGTCATGACCGCCAAGGTGATCGTCATGCCGAAAGCCGCGGTGCTGGATCCGCAGGGAAACGCGGTGCGTGACGCGATGCAGCACTTGGGAATGCCGGAAGTGCGGAGCGTGCGGATCGGCAAATACATGGAGATCGAGATTGAAGGGCAAAGCGGTGAGCTTGAATCGCGGCTGCACCAGCTTTGCCGCGATTTGCTGTCGAATCCGGTGATCGAAGATTACGAAGTCCAACGAACAGACATCGGACGTCAGAAGCCAGAGGTCAGAGATCAGAAGAAAAAGCCCAACGCCCAACGTCGAACGTCCAACACTCAACTGAAGAAGGCGAAGAGAAAGAGACGAAAATGAAAGCGCTGCGATATTTTTTCTGCGTTATTTTCCCCCCACTCGCGGTGCTCATGACCGAGCGCATTGCGAGCTTCTTCCTTAGCCTGATTTTGACGTTACTCGGCTGGATTCCGGGAGTAATTCACGCGTGTCTCGTCGTGAACGATTATCATGCAGAACAACGCGCAGCCGCCGCTGCACATTAGATGGACATGAACTTTGCAGTCATTCAGTTCCCCGGTTCGAACTGCGACCAGGATTGTATCGCAGCGATTAATGGCCTTGACGGATTGCGCGCGGAATACGTCTGGCACAAGGAAACTTCGCTCGATGATTTCGATGCGATCGTGTTGCCGGGCGGATTCGCGTACGGCGATTACCTTCGTTGTGGAGCGATTGCTCGTTTTTCGCCGATCATGAAGGCAGTGATCAGCGACGCACGCGCGGGCAAGCTCGTGCTCGGCACATGCAACGGCTTTCAGGTCTTGTGCGAAGCCGGTCTTTTGCCAGGCGCGCTCGTGCGAAACCGCTCCCTCCGGTTTGTATGTGACATGGTCATTACGCGCGTCGAAGTGAATGATTCGCCGTTCACCCATGGCTGTCCGAAAGGAACACTTCTGCGCCTTCCTGTGGCACATGGTGAAGGCTGTTTTTTTGCTGAACCGCAAACGTTGCGTGAGCTGAACGCCAATGAACAAGTGGTGTTGCGCTACGCGGACAAACAGGGCCGGATCGTTCCCGAAGCAAATCCAAATGGCTCGATCCAAAACATCGCGGGGATTTGCAACCGCGAACGGAATGTTTTCGGTTTGATGCCGCATCCTGATCGCGCCTCGGACGCGCACCTCGGCAGCGCAGACGGCGCAAAAATTTTCCTGTCGATGATGGAAACGATTCGCGTCAGTCGTTCAATGACCGCTTCGGAGCGCGTTACGCAGGTCGCCTGAGTTGCTCGGGCTGACTCACTTAGGAGAAAATCGGATTTAACCGCATACGCACGGTTATTGTCATTAGCACGGTTGGCCGTGTTGCGCTGATACAGAGGTGTAATAAAAACGAACACCATCTGGGCTTCCGCGCTTCAATTTGCCTTGGGGAATAGGATGGCATCAGTATTGCTCAATAAAGCTCTCGAAACTACTAAACCCTATGCTCCTAGAAAAAACCTTACACATGAGCCAACCGTTGGCGGAGTGCAAAGCACGTCTGGCCAGCATTCAATCGTATCGGCGGCAGTTTCTGATGGTGACACGGGCAACCGTGACGTCATCCAAGACAGTCGATTTCAGCTTTCGCGGACCCTTTGGTTTCGAGGCGCACACTGTGCTGCTATCGGTGGACGGCGATTCGCCCAACCAGTATGCGTTCGAGTCTGTGGGTGGAAACATTTCCCTCATGGGCATTGCTGATTTTGCTGAGATCCGGCCGCACTGCACCGAGGTGACGCTCGCCGTTCACTACGAAATCAAAAACAAAATTTTCGCCTGGCTGGACCGCCGTCTGCGTTTTGTGGACAGCTTTGTGACTGCCGAGCTGCGCAGCATTCGCGCGCATTTCGAGGGGATCAGGTCAAGTTATCTGGAGAGAGCGCGCGTCATGCCCGTACTCCAGGCGGCTCACGCCTAACGAAACGGCGTTCGCTACTGCATAATTCGTTGTTGATTGGCGAATTTGGGGGCCCGGGCTAGTGTATTCGCACGGCACGTTTACGGTCGAGGCGAAGGATCTGGCCCGGGTGAAGGGTGATTTTTGCCTTGGGATCGATGACCTTCGTGCCATTAATTTCCACGCTTCCTTGTTTAATCAGTCGTGAGACTTCGCTGTGCGATTTTTCTAACTGAAACACCCTCCAGTAAACATCCGCCACGACAGTAACGGCGGTGAGATCTTCCCGTTCAGTTGGTGAAAACGCCGGCAGATCGATGTGCTCCAAGTCGCGCTTGCTGAAGCGCGTATTCCATTCATCCAGCGTTCTTTTGGCCGCATCTGACGAGTGGTAAGTCTGCACGATTTCGAACGCGAGTTGCTTCTTCGCCTCTAGCGGATGCATCTCTCTCGGTGCTTCGCGTCGCAGGAGCAATTCGTAATAGCGCGCCATTAACTGGTCCGAAATACTCATCAATTTCCCGAACATTTGTGAGGGGGCCTCGTTGATTGCGACGTAATTGCCGACGCTTTTGCTCATTTTTTTGGAGCCATCCAAACCCTCGAGAATCGGAAGCAGAAAAACGACCTGCTGCGGCATGCCCTCTTCTCGTTGAAAATCGCGCCCGATCAGGATATTGAAAAGCTGGTCGGTGCCTCCGAGTTCCACGTCAGCTTTCACCATCACGGAGTCCCATCCCTGCATAATAGGGTACTGGATCTCGTGTGCGCGGATGGATTGCTGCTTGTCGATACGAGCTTTGAAATCTTCCCGCTGCAACATCTGCTGCAACGTTACGCGGCTGTTCAGGCGAATAACGTCTTCGAACGACATGGCGCGAAACCAGTCACCGTTGCAGACTGTCTCCGTGCGCTCCGGATCAAGAATCTTAAACGCCTGTTCGCGATAGGTCGCCGCGTTTGCGATCACTTCCTGATGCGTCAAGTGCGGCCGTGTGACGGACCGACCGCTCGGGTCGCCAATCATTCCGGTAAAATCGCCGATGATGAGAACTGCCTGATGTCCGAGGTCCTGAAACTGTCTCAGTTTTCGCAAAACAATCGTGTGGCCAAGGTGAATATCCGATGTCGTCGGGTCCACGCCAAGCTTCACACGCAACGGCCGGCCAAGCGCAACCTTCTCGCGCAATTCATCCTCATTAATGATCTGCGCCGCGCCTTGTCTCAACAATGCAAGAGCTTCGTCCGGTTGCATGATCCCGTCACAGAATAGCGCACCCGGCCCGGCGGGACGAGCGCTACTTGTTCTTGTTTAACAACTCGCGCACCTGCTCGATCGTAAGCGGCTCGTTTTGTCTGTTCAGTGACTTCTGACTTTTGCCTTCGTCCAGAAACGGCCGGTTGCCTGCATACGCACGAGAAGCGACCTTTTTCCCGGACTGGGGTGCGTCACGAACGCCGCGGGCGGTCTGATTTGCATAGGCAGACTTGGAATTTGCAAGTGTTTGCTGTGACGAAACCTCGTAGGCGGTGCGTCCACCTCGATAGGTCTGAGAATTAAATTGCGTTGTGGAGAAGTCTCGTGTTCCAGAAAAATTTTTCGAGCGCGGTTTCTGGTGAACGTAAAAGGTTCCGACGTTTGCGCGTTTATTGATGGACGCCGAACCGTCTCCGATAAATTTCTTGTTTTGCGCATCGTTCTGCAGCGTCATGTCCGGCTTGAGAAGCCGATCGACCAGTTTTTTCTCCTGGTCCTGAGCGTGGACGCAGCACAAAGCAGCTGTTAACAACGTCCAGACTGCAAACGATGTGCGCACACTGCGAGGCTGCCGGAACGAGTGTTGGTTTGTAAAGCAAATTCCCGTTGTGACTGGCACGGCCACGTCGTCGAGACGAAAAGGGTTTTTATTGTTTTCGCCTCTACTGGGGCAGACAATGCGTGCATGGCTGAACACGTTTACAAGAAAATTGAGATCGTTGGTTCCTCGCCGAACGGAATGGAGGACGCCGTCCGCAATGCGCTGTTGCGCGCTAGCAAGACGATTCGCAACATGCGGTGGTTCGAGGTGACCGAGACCCGCGGCTATATCGATGACGGCAAAATCGCCCACTGGCAGGTCACGTTAAAGATCGGGTTTACGCTGGAAGAGTAATGCTCCGCGATCACCTCGCGTGCGCTCAGCCATTCAACCGTTTCAACTCTTATGCTGCGACTTTTTCCGTTCCGGCGCCGACTTGTACAATTTGGCGGCGCCGTAAATCAAGATCGCGGGCTTTAGTGCCATAAAGAGCAGACGCAGAAATCCGGCAAGCACTCGACCCAACGGCAGACGGTTCAACACGTAACCAGCCGCAAACGCATACAAAAGAGACTGTGTCGGCTTTTCGCGGACGTACTCTCCGGTTTCGTTGACGGCCGCCTCGAATCGGTCTTTCACCCACTGCATTCCGCGTTCGGGAAACTCAGCAACCATT
>JBKPBJ010000374.1:0-5432 GCA_046726875.1 Verrucomicrobiota bacterium | reverse complement strand
TCGCCGAAATCGGTTGAAGTAGCTGGATGTTTCGCTTCGGTCAACATGATAGATCAGTTATGACATGCTCGTAGTCGAATATGTGTTGGCTGGCTAAGTTGCAAGCTTCATGACGATCTTTTACGATCCGAGCTGTCTCGAATATTCGAGTCCCGGTCATCCGGAACGGCCGGAGCGCATCGCGCGCACTGCGCCACTCCTAAAGGATCGACATCCTAATTGGGAATGGCGGAAGCCCGCCGCGGCGACGGATGCGCAGTTGCTACGCGCACATTCACGTGAACATGTCGAAGGCGTTGCCAACGCGCTGGAACAGTTTGACCCCGACACGCCATTTTATCGAAACATTGGGATCTATGCTCGGGATTCGGCCGGTGCAGCAATTGACGCAGCGCGTTGCGCACCGCGTGGCGAGCGCGCCTTTAGCTTGATGCGCCCGCCGGGGCATCACGCCACACGCAATCGCGCGATGGGGTTTTGTTATTTCAGCAACGTTGGCGTCGCTGCGCTCGACGCCTTGGAAAGCGGCTCTGAACGCGTTGCTATTTGGGATTTTGATGGACATCACGGCAACGGAACAGAAGCGATCGTGGCGCACAATCGCCGGATTCAGTTTGCATCGATCCATCAATTCCCGGCGTATCCGGGAACCGGCGCGAGATCGTTCGCGAACATCGACAATTACCCGGTCGCTCCTTTTACGCCTCGGGATGAGCTCGTAGAGGTCGCAAAGCATTCGCTGGAAAAACTCATCGCGTTCGAACCCGATCTGCTTCTTGTCTCGGCAGGATTCGACGCCTATGCGCACGATCCGCTGTTGCAATTGACCCTCGAGCGCGAAGACTTCGCGAAATTCGGAGCGTGGTTAAACAACATCGATATTCCGGCCGCAGTCGTCCTCGAAGGCGGTTACAGTAATGAGCTACCGGAATTGATCGATGCTTTTTTAATTGCTTGGAATAGGCGGCAATGTTGACGCTTGCCTAAAATAATCACATGCCAAAAGCAACTCGAGGCCGCGCGCGTACTCCAAAAGGTGCTGCGAAAAAGGACCGACCCGCAACGAGCTCGGAACGCTTTCAGGACAGGTACAACGTGCCAACTAAAGTTCGCTCCACCTCGCACGGACGGATCGTTGTATTCGGGTTGATCCTCGCCGCGGTGACGATCTTCGCGTACCGGCCCGCATGGAACGGCGGTTTCATTTGGGACGACGATTGGTATGTGACGAACAACCCGCTGCTGATCGCGCCGGATGGCATGTGGCGGATTTGGTTCTCGCTCGATGCGCCCTCGCAATATTTTCCGCTCACTTACACGACGTTCCGGATCGAGCACGCCCTCTGGGGATTCAATCCGACCGGCTATCACTGGGTCAATCTATTTCTGCACGTCGCAAATGCGCTCTTGGTCTGGTGGTTACTCGCGCGGCTAAAAATTCCGGGTGCGTGGCTGGCAGCGGGCATCTTCGCGTTGCACCCCATTCAAGTCGAATCGATCGCGTGGATTACGGAGAGGAAAAACGTGCTGATGGGCTTTTTCTTTTTGCTCACGCTCCTCGCATGGACGCAGTTCATCGATGAGCGAGAGCGGTGGCCATGGCGCTATTACCGGCTGGCCCTGATTTTCTATGTGCTGGCGCTCTCGGCAAAATCGACAGCTTGCACGCTGCCCGCGGCGCTCTTCCTGATTTTGTGGCTGCAAAAGAAACGAATCGATTGGCCGCGAGTTTGGCAAATTGCACCGTTTGTCGTTCTCGGGCTGACGATGGGTTTGATCGCGGTGTGGTGGGAACGCTACCACATGGGAACCCGCGGGCCTTTGTTCGTGCTCGGGCCGCTGGAGCGGTTAATCGTGGCCACTCGCGCGGCGTGGTTTTATCTGGGGAAGTTACTTTGGCCAGCGAAGCTGACGTTCATCTATCCGCAGTGGACGATTACGCCGAGTAATCCCCTGGCCTACATCTGGCTCGTCGCCGGCATCGCCTTGTGCGCAGCGATCTATTTTGCCAGACGGTACGTAGGACGGGGCCCAGAGGTCGCGGCGGTGTTTTTTGTCGCGACCCTCGGTCCAATGCTGGGATTCATCATGCTCTACACGTTTCGCTACACGTTCGTGGCAGACCATTATCAGTATCTCGCCAGCATCGGCCCGATCGCGCTGGTTTCGGCTGGTCTGGTGAAATTCACCGAGTGGGCGCGGTTTGGTCCCCGGTTTCTTTTCTCGCTTGGGATTTTGATCTTTGGCGCGCTGGGAATACTCACTTGGCGGCAAAGCGCGGGTTATCGCGACATCGAGATACTCTGGCGAACAACCATTGACCGGAATCCGGGTTGCTGGATGGCAGAACATAATCTCGGCGGTAAGCTGCTTAACAAAGGGGATGTCGAAGGCGCCATCGCGCATTTCGAAAGAGCGTCCCAATTAAAATCTGATAATCCAGAGACCCATTACGGCCTTGCCGACGCGCTGCGGCGCAAAGGCGACATTGAACGGGCGACCACTGAGGCGCAGGTCTCCTTGAATTTGCGGCCTAACGACTTCGATACGCATTTCCTGCTCGGCAGGGCATTGGTGAGAAAAGGACTGATCGACGAAGCGATTACGCACTTTTCCAAAGCGATTGAGATTCGTCCTAACCACAGCGCCGCTCACTATAATCTGGCCATCGCGCTGTTGGAGAAGCACGAAACAGCCAGGGCAATAGACCATTACGAAAAAGCGATCGAAGCGCAGCCCGACTTCCTGGAGGCGCTCACGAATCTAGCATGGATATTCGCCAATTTTCCAGATGCCACGATTCGGAATGGTCCCAAAGCCGTGGAGCTTGCCGAAAGGGCCAATCGTCTCACCGGCGGGACGAACCCGCTTGTCTTGCGGACGCTGGCGGCGGCTTACGCCAGTATTCAGGACCGTAATAAAGCGCTAGAAACCTCCCGACGCGCCCTGCAATTGGCTGAAGAACAGCATAATCCCGAAGCTGCTGAGTCGATTCGCCGGGAGATGTCCTTTTATGAAATCGGCCGGCAGCCACATTGAAGAAGTTACAGCGGCGAACTCCCAGAGTTGATTAACGTGTTCGTAACGGCGTGCCAGCGTTAGCGCCACAGACATAGATAAGACACAGATGAATTCTGGATCTGTGAAGATCTGCGTTAATCAGTGCGTGTCTTTTATTGCGCGTTCCAATTCTGCCGCCGCGTTTTCGATATCTGCGTAGCCGTATTGGCGGGCTCTGGCTTTGACCGCGAGCAGCCCGCACCGATGAACGTTTTTGAAATCGCCGTACGGAAATTTGTATCTTTGCTTCGTATTCTCCCGGAACCGACGATCGATGCCCAGATGCCATTTGGCGTACTCTGCGAATCCATGAACACGAATGAACTCGTCCTCTTCATCTGCCGAAGGGCGATGTTTGGTCCACGCGCCTTTGCCGTCTGCAACGACCTGTCCTTCCTTGATAAGCTCCGCAACGAAGGTGAAGGCATTTTCGTTTAACTCGATGCTCTGCTGTGACTGATCGGCAAGGGCTCCGATCGCAAAAAAGAGAACTGCGATTGCGATCGAATGAGCAAAGCCATGGTTTTGAATGACAGTTTTCATTTGCTCGTCTCTGGCGATTTACAGGCAGTTGGTGAATAGTCTGCATCAAATCGGGCCGTAGTTCAGCTTGGTAGAACGCTTGAATGGGGTTCAAGAGGTCGTGGGTTCGAATCCCGCCGGCCCGATTTAATTGTGCGATGCTCTGTGAGCGTCGCTGGTCTCGGCGGTCGCAGACTGCCGCTACAGAGTCATGTTAAGCGCTGGAATTGTAGGTCTACCAAATGTCGGGAAATCGACGCTTTTCAATGCGGTCACACGCACGCACAAGGCGCCGGCGGAAAATTACCCGTTCTGCACGATTGATCCGAACGTGGGCGTGGTGATCGTGCCCGATCCGCGGTTGGAAAAAATTGCCGAGATTTCGCACTCAAAAAAAATCACGCCGACGGCGGTTGAGTTTGTGGACATCGCCGGACTGGTGAAAGGCGCGAGCACGGGCGAAGGCCTGGGCAATCAGTTCCTCCATCACATCCGCGAAGTAGATGCGATTGTCCAGGTGGTGCGTTGTTTTGAAAATCCCGACGTTCATCATGTCAGCGCGACCCTTGATCCAGTTCGCGACATCGAAGTCATCAATACCGAGCTCGTGCTGGCCGACCTCGCTTCTTTGCAGAAGCGACGCGACCGGATACAGAAGCAACTGCATGCCGGTGAAAAGGCCGCAGTTATTGAAAGTGCGATCATTGAAAAATTGCTCGCGCATCTCGACCGCGGAAAGCCGGCCATTACTGCCGAGTTGACTCCCGAAGAGAAGGCAATCACACGAGGTTTCTTCCTGCTGACGTCAAAGCCGACGATTTTTGCCTGCAACGTCGCGGAATCGGATTTGGCTGCTGTAGCCGGCATCGGTGATGCCGGCCGGAAAAAAGCATCTCAGTCACACGAGACCGGGATCACCGATCCCGGCTACAACGCTACCATACGCGTTGCCGCCGTTCAGGATTATGCCAATCACCATTTCGCCACTGAAGCAATCGTCGTCAGTGCGCAAATCGAGAGCGAGCTTGTCGATCTGAGCGAACAGGAGACGCTGGAATATCTCCGCGGGCTAGGCGTGGCAGACAGTGGTGTGCACGCACTTATTCACGCGGTGTATCATCTGCTCGGGTTGCGCACATTTTTTACCACTGGTGAAAAAGAGACGCGCGCCTGGACGATTCACGCCGGCGAGAAAGCACCTGCCGCAGCCGGAGCGATTCACTCGGATTTTGAGCGTGGTTTTATCGCAGCGGAAACAATTCACTACAACGATCTGACCTCAGCCGGTTCTTTCGCCAAAGCCCGGGAAGCAGCCAAACTTCGCCTTGAAGGTAAACAGTACGAAGTACGCGACGGGGACGTGATTCTGTTCCGATTCAATGTGTGATACCAACTTTTCCTCTTCCTCTCACTCTGCTCCTTTGTTTCGGCAATTGAATGAGAATTAGCGGAAGAGGAAGCGGAAGAGGAAGATTTTGATATTACCGCCCGAGATATAAGATTCGTCCGCAATTTTCGCAGCTCACGATCTCTTTTCCCGCCTTAACGCGAGAAGCGGTAGCAGTCGTTACTTTCATGTGGCAGCCGGTGCAAACGCCGTGCTCCACGGCGACTACCGCCGCGTCGCCTTTGCTGTTGAAGAGGCGTTCAAACTGATCGAGCAAATCGGCGTCGATTTGGGCGGCAAGCGCTTCTCGCTCTTTTTGGAGTTCTCGCTGCTGATTGTCCAAAGCTTTCGATTTCGCGTCCAGATCGCTGAGTTGCCGTGAGATCGTTTCTTTAGTTGCACGCGCGCTTTTCTCCGCCCCTTCCACTTCGCCTTTGAGCTTGTCGGCCTCGATCATCAATTC
>JBKPBJ010000373.1:0-2228 GCA_046726875.1 Verrucomicrobiota bacterium | reverse complement strand
TCAGACACAACCGGCGACTACAACACGGCCAGTGGTGCTCTAGCGCTCCTTTACAACACAACCGGATCTTCCAATGTAGGGATCGGCGTCAATGCCGGTCGTGATCTTACCACCGGCAGTGGCAATGTGTGCATCGGCGTTAACGTGTTCGGTGTTGCCGGGGAGAGTAACACCACCCGCATCCGCAACGTTTACTCGTCTGTCGCGTCTGGCCGAGCAGTTTACGTCAACTCGGACAATAAGATTGGCACACTCGCTTCTACCCGACGGGTTAAGGAGAACATCAAACCGATGGATAAAGCGAGTGATGCGATCCTCGCGCTCAAGCCGGTCAGCTTTCGTTACAAGAAGGAAATTGATGCCTATGGCACTTTGCAGTTCGGCTTAATCGCAGAGGATGTGGCTGAGACTAATCCCGAGCTGGTGACACGCGATGCCCAAGGAAATCCCGAAACTGTGCGCTACGATGCGGTCAACGCGATGTTGCTCAATGAGTTTCTCAAGGAGCATCGCAAGGTCGAGCAGATGGAAAAGCAAATTGAAGCGTTGACTGCGGGCCTACAGAAAGTGAGCGCACAGCTTGAATTGAACAAACCCGCGCCGCAAACCGTTCTGAATAATCAGTAAAAGCTGCGGGCCACTACCAATCCTTGAAATCGCCTTTGTGTTGGTGCGTTGCGATCAGGTTGCCTGATTCATCAGAAACGCAAATCACGGCGTGATGTGATCGGCTGTAGTGCGCCGCGTAGCCGATTGCGTTGATCGCGACACAGAAGCCGTATATTGGGGTCGAAAAATTTTCGCACGAAGTTGCTTTACTCGGCCATGAATACGAAGACGAAAACGACGATGATGATCATGGCTGCGGCGCTGCTGTGCGGGATCGGTAATGTGTGCGCGCTTCCGCTCCGCATTCTGATCGAGGAGCAGCACGCGAAGATTGAGCCCGCCATCAAAAAGTTCCAGCAGGAATGTAGCGGACACACCGACAGCCAAGCATGCAAAGAGGAGCATGACGCGCTGGTGAAAGCGCTCAACGAATTCCTTAGCTTGGTGCAGAACGGGTTCAAGGTTATCGACGCCCACGCTAATGACGCCAGTGACGCTGATTACCAGAAGCAAATAGCGGCGCTGCGGGCAAAAGCGCATCAGCATCTCGATTGGGGGCGCGAGCAGCTCGCGGCGCTGCAATGAGGAAGGGATTGAATCACAGCGCGCCGTGAGTCGTAAAGCGTGCAGAATTCACGCAACTTCGAGTAACCAAAATGGTTACATTCTCCGAATTAGCAGCGTCGCGTTATGGAAAACCTCGCTAGGCAAATCAATCGCGAATTGAAAAGTCGCAGGCAGTCACATTGCGCAATTTACGAGCATGAGTTGCAACTTCTTTGGCCGCTAGAGCAGAAAGACCGAGAGGCAAAGATCGCGCAATTCGCAGCGGAATACGGTTTTCGCCTGAGGCATTACAGCAAGGGATTGTGCGCAATCTTCGACAGACAGCCCGTGCGCCGTGGGCCGTAAAGCGTGCAGGACGCGTTGATGATATCATGGCTGGATTTCATTTTACCATTCGGCAATCAAAAACGATTCTGGCGCGATCCTGTGAAGCGGGCAGACAGGCAACTCAACCACTGAGAAGTGGGGTACAAATTTCCCCCAGCGGGAGGTTGTGGGTTACATTCCACTGATGTGGGATCGGTGCGCTGGCGCTGGTTCCTGCGTGGACGTCGTTGTGTCAGTGCGAACTCGCCAAGGATCAACGTCGGAATCGCTCGCGCAAGAAACCAGCGCCATCACCACTACAGAGAGCGCTGAAACAAGAATAATCGACTTTTTCATGGCAGGAACTGTCGTTGACGCCGCCGGGCAATTCAATCGCAGAACGCCGCGAGCCGTAAAGCGTGCAGGATTCGTCGATGCCATCGGCGCGCGCGTCGTTGACGCGCCTTCGCGCGCGCGAGAGCCGGAGGCGCGATCTAGGGCGTTGACGCCCTGTTGACCGTATCACGGTCTTTTTTGGTCTCTCGCTGTCGATCATGTTCGCGGTTATACCTAAGCAAGTATTTCGTTAGCTAGGTGTTACATCGGATTATGAGTCCCCTGCTCTACCGCTGAGCTACAGGCCCGCTTTTCATACGTAAATTTGGATCGAGAAAAAGACTTTGCTTGTGCTTTCATCGGGCATCAAATCGTCAGCCTTTTCAAGGCAAAACGTGCAGATTCAACCG
>JBKPBJ010000372.1:0-7002 GCA_046726875.1 Verrucomicrobiota bacterium | reverse complement strand
CTTTCCATTTCACACGTGGGCGCCGGAAGCGTATGCCGCCGCGCCGGCGCCTGCTGCGATGCTGCACGCAGGCGTGTTGAAAAAATTCGGGTTGTACGGGCTCTTGCGCTTGGCCATTCCGATGCTGCCCGAAGGCGCCCGTCACTGGGCGACTCTCCTGATCGTCTTGTTACTCGGCAACATCATCTACGTCGGACTGGTTACAATCGCACAGAAGCGGCTCGATTGGATGCTCGGTTACTCAAGCGTGATGCACATGGGTTACATTTTTCTGGGAATCGCCAGCTTCGGTGTTCTTGGCGTAACCGGGGCCGTTGTGTTGATCTTCGCTCACGGTCTCTCAATCGCGCTGCTATTTGGCGTAGCAGGCGAGTTGCGCAAACGGACGGGCACCTTGGCCTTTGATGAGCTAGGTGGCATCGCCAAGGTCATGCCTTTCGCCGGGCTCGCTTTCGGACTCGGCGTATTCGCTGCAATCGGTCTCCCGGGCTTTGCGAATTTTGCCGGCGAAATCATGATCTTTTTTGGCGCGTTCAGAAACGGCTGGGAAATCGGACGGCTTCACATGTTCCAAATCGCCACAATCCTTGCGCTGTGGGGTGTGGTGATGTCGACGGTTTACATGTTGCGCGCCTATCGCAAGACGTTCATGGGCGCCATGCGCGAACAAAGGCAAAAACTGCCCGATCTTAGCCCGGCGTTACGTATGCCCGTCACCTTGCTTGTGGCGGCACTTCTTTGTTATGGATTTTTTCCGCAAGTTTTTGTGCGAATGGTGGCGCCGACGTTCGGGAGTTATCTCTCTGCGAATACAGGCCATCTCGCGAACATGCAGCGTTATAGTCACAGCGCTGTTAGCGCCAACGGCGCGGAATTCATCGCCAGCCTGGGGCAACCGCCCCAAGATCGATGGAACAAGAAAACGTCAGCGCTGAGGGCGCGACTCATTGAATCGCGCCTTCAGCGCTCCTACTGGTATGATCGAATCCCTGGGGCGTTGCCCCAGGCTCATATGACGAAAGCGCCGTTGGCGCTAGACAGATGTGGCGCTCTGCACCGTCCGAGCGCTGCGGCCGTGACTGATGAAGACGCTTTCCAAGCGCGTCACTACAACGATCTGGTAAGCAAATGACTTCAATCACCGCGCCACTACTTGAGATTGCGGTGCTGGTGCTTGGGATGCTGCTCCTGATGGTCGAAGCGTTTGCCGGCAAAATTGACAAACGCCTTTTAGCTTTCACTGCAATTACCGGGCTCGCGATAGTTCTGCTCGCCAGTTTCTTTGTCGCGCCCTCTGCCTCGCCGGCCCACGCAACCGGTTTCTGGAGTTTTTACACAGCGGATCGGCTGGCGATCTTCTTCAAGCAATTCGCGCTGCTAACCACCATTCTTGTGCTGGTCATGATGATCGATTACGCGCCAGTGGTGCTCAGCTCCTTTGCCAGCTCTACGCCGCAGGCAGGTCTCGGCGAATTTGTCGCACTGCCTCTTTTCACCTGTGCCGGCCTGATGTACCTCGTTTCGGCGATTGACTTCGTTTTCATTTTTGTCTCGCTCGAGCTGGTAACCGTCTCATTTTACGTGCTGGTCAGTTTCACCCGGCGCAATCCCACGACGCTCGAAGCGGGAACGAAGTATCTCGTTCTCAGCGCGCTTGCCACAGCGTTTCTCGTGTACGGAATTGCATGGATTTTCGGCGTGACCGGCCAGACGAATCTCTATCGAATTGCGGAGGTACTGGGGAATTCAAACGTTGTAGCCGGGATCGTTGATCCCGGCCACATCGAAATAGCAATGCCCGCGCCGCCGGCATCACCGATGCCGGCTACAACATTTGGCGCCGGTGCAGCGCTGTTAGGCATGGTGTTTGTTCTGGTCGCGCTTGGGTTCAAGATTGCGGCCGTGCCATTCCAAATCTGGGTGCCGGATGTTTATCAAGGTGCGCCCACACCAGTAACGGCGTATCTGTCCGTCGGTTCAAAAGCAGCGGGGTTTGTCGTGCTGATCCGTGTTTTGCAGCCGTTCATGAAGCTGCCTCAAACACAACGGCTGATTTTTGTGATCGCGTTCCTGACATTGATTTACGGCAATCTCGCGGCGCTGCCGCAGACGAACCTGAAACGACTCCTCGCGTACTCGAGTATTGCGCATGCGGGTTATCTGCTGATCGGCGTGGTCTGTTTCGATGTCCGCGCGATTACCTTCTACCTCGTCGCTTACTTGCTGATGACCCTGCTGAGTTTTGCAGTGCTGATAATCGTCGCGCAGCAAACCGGCGAAGAAATTTCCGATTTTGATGGTCTAGCCAAACGCTCGCCATTCCTTGCATTCGCGATGCTGATCGGAATGATTTCGCTTGCCGGTGTGCCGTTCACCGCGGGATTTCTTGGCAAGTTCTACATCTTTTACGCAGCCGTTTTGCAGCGTCAGATTGCGCTGGTCGTCGTGGGTGTGATCACGGTGGGCTGCGGATTCTATTATTATCTGAAGGTTGTACGCGCGATGTATTGGCAGTCCAATTCCGAGACCGAGGCCATTCCTGTAAACGGCCTCTCGCGCATAGCAATCAGCGGATTGATTGTCGCCACCATTTGCTTGGGCGTTTATCCGCAACCCATATTGGATGCGCTAAAACGTTAGTATTTGGGCCACTAAACACGCGAAGTGTGCAGAGATAAGAAATTCCTGATTTTTACTTCCGAAAGTTTCGTATCTTTCGTGTATTTCGTGGGCGAGAAGAAAGGCTAGTCGCACTGCCTCTCCAGGGCAGTTCTCTGTGATCGCCCACTTACCACACATTAGGCTGTTGACGCTCGATAGCTTCACTAAGGCGGTTAGAGTTGGACGAAATCAATGCGACGGTCAGAGGCCGGCGCTACAAAGCGATCAAAGCTCTCCTAGGTAGCCGACATCGATGCTGTAGTCGGGGCTGGTGATGATCTCCGTCGCCCCGGTACCAAACTCGCCCAACGCATTGTCGAGCGAATAATTTGCGCTTTGAGCGCGTAGCCCGGCGGAATCAATCGACTGCGCGCTTATTGAATAACCACTGCCTGGCGTTGGCGTGGGTGTGGGCGTCGGCGTTGGAGTTGAGGTGGGGGTTGGCGTCGCGGTAGCCGTGGCTGTAGGGGTAGGTGTAGGTGTGGATGTTGCGGTTGGAGTAGGACTCGGCGGGGGTGTCGGCGTTAACGTCGCCGTTGCCGTTGCCGTCGGTGTCGGTGTGGCTGTCGCTGTTGGTGTCGAAGTGGGAGTAAACGTGGGCGTAGGTGTCGAGGTAGGCGTCGCGCTTGGTGACGCGGTAGGGGTGGGAGTTGGCGTCGGTGCGCCTGAGATGCTTGCACATAGGGAGAACTCAGAAGTCTCAACCATATTACCATGGTCGAGTCTGGTCGCCGTCGCCGTTACGAACGTGTGCCCAGTTGGGAGCGCAAACGTCAGCGGGCCAAAGCTCGCGCTGCAGTTTCCGTCGGTCGTGACAATCAGAGAGCCGGGTGGCAGTGGATCGCCGAGGAAGTGCTCTCCCTGCGGACGCGGTTGGTTGTTATTAATGCTCGACAGCTCACACTCGGAGTTCGAGAAAAACTCCAGACGAAACGCAGTATTTGGCACACTGTCCAAAGTTCCGGAAACGGTAACGAAGCCATCGTCAAATGAAGCTGCCGCGATTACTGGATAGTTTTGAGTGTTGTTTGCGCCGCTGTCTGCGTCGCAGTGATCGTTGTCGGTTGGTCCGAAGATGCCGCAGATAGTACTGTTTAGTCTTACGCCAACACCACCGTTGCCGAAGATCGAGTTGCCTAGAATTGTGAATGTGCTGCCGTCTCCAAGCTCGATTGCCTGGGTGCCGCTGAAGGCGATGATATTTCCTTCACCCGGCGCAATCCCACCGATGGCTCCGCTGGGGTTGCCCCCAGCATTGGTTGTCACGATGCCATTGCATCCATTGCCAAGTGGCATGGTACCAGTGATGTCCGTCCCGATGCGATTGCCCTGAATGATCCACCCGGTGCCTCCGCCCACCTGGATGCCGACATCGTAGCTCGAGATCAAATTACCCGCACCGGGTTCGCTGCCACCGATTGCAATGTTCGGGGAATTTCCCCCGATTCCATGGGAGCCGCCGAAGCCAACTGTTCCGGTAACATCAGTACCAATGAAATTCCCTTGAATCGTGGTCCCGCCCGCGCTGTCATCGAAAGCAATTCCCAAAATGGCCGCGATCAAGTTGCCTGCGCCAGTCGAAGTGCCGCCGATGAGGCTGTTCGGGGTATTTTGGATCAGGCGAATTCCCTCAAACACGGGAAAATGGGAGATGCCGGCTGCGTCCGTGCCGATGTAGTTGCCCTGAATAACGGTAGCGTTAGCGGAACCGAAAAAGAATCCGTTGACGTCAATTCCGATGCCATTTGTGGGCGCAATAACGTTACGGTCCGCGGGAGCTGTGCCGCCAACAACATTGCCGGTGATCACGCCTACATCTGCTATTATTTCAACCGCCGTTCCGCTACCGGATTGACTGGAACCATCGGAATCAACACCGAGGAAGTTTCCCGCGATGGTGTTGTTATTGCTCTCCATGGAGATCCAGTTGCCACCGTTCACGTTAACTATCACCAGACCTTTGATCGTGGAACCAGAGCTGTTGGTCCCATTGCGCTTCTCCAGGCGGAAGACACTCGTAAGACCCAAGCTCGCTCCATCGATTCTTATCAACAGGACAGCATTATCTCCGACTGCTAACGTGTTTCGACTCGCGCCCGGCTGCGTGTAGCCGTTGATAATTAAAGGTTGTCCGATAGTGGGCCAAATAATGGGATTGTCGGTCGGAGTGATGGTGCAAACACCAGTAGTTGAGTCGCAGTTATTGTTCGGATCGCTCGGATCGATGTTGAATGCGATCAGGTTGGTCGTGTTTGGTAGCGGTGGATTCGCGTTGGACGCGTTGATGGCCTGTCGCAGGGTGCATGTCGCGCCACAGACTGAGCCGTCGGTGTCGGCCGTCGAAGTCACGGTGAACGTCATAAATGGTGTCGCTGTCGGCGTGGGCGTTGGAGTTGGCGTGGGCGTCCCAGAAAAAGTTGTCGCCGTTCTTAGGCCCGCACCTGACGTCGGCGCAGTTGGGGCGAGACTTGCGGTAATTGTCGCACACGATTGCGGCGTAAAATTCGATGCTAACAGGATCACCGAGGTAGATAGCAGAGTAACGGCCAGCGCAATTTGAAGCACTGAAGCGCGGACAGAGTTGTGTTTTCCTTTCACCTTCCTTTGATCCTTGTTAAACGCGCTGGAAGGCTCATCGGACATAGCCCAGCCGTGTCAGGGGCAGTTAGACATGCCAGATGATCCCGCATCCGCTGCATTGGTATTACAATCCATCTCACAAAGATACGATAGCTGTAGCCGCGGCGCTGTGCGCCCGCCCGGGTGTACGGCTCCCAAGATGCCAACGCTCCAAAGCGGCGTGGCTAGAGGATTTATGAGATGGCTTTTAGTGACCGTGAACATGTTCGCTGGCGTAGTGTTCACGATCAACAGGGTGCCGACCGAAGACGCGCAATAACTTTCCATACTTGCTTAGGGCTCCAGCGCGATCCAATCGATCGTGAAGACCGGCGGATCCTGGCGAACGAACTTCAGTCGATCATTCGTGGAATCCACATAGACGATGGCCGCCCGACCGTCCACAACGGCAAGCGATGAAGAAACGACGATGCCGGGAGCATCAATACTTAGCGGCGTTCCCCAAGCCGTGCCGTTGGCGTCCGTAGCGTGGACATACCATAGGTCGCTACCACCACCGACATAGCTGATTGCCGGCTTGCCGTTAACAACGGCAAGCGATGGCCCCGCGCCGAGTGTAGCAACGCTCACGCGCGTTCCCCAGGCCGTGCCGTTGGCATTGATAGCTCGCACGTATTTGGTATCGAAGTTAGTGTTATCGTAATAACTGATCGCCGGATTACCGTTAACAACAAGAAGCGATGTGTCCCAGCCGACGTCGCCGCTAGTATCAATGCGCACTGGCGTCCCCCAAGTTGTCCCATTGGCGTTAGCAGCTCGCACGTACTTGAGAGCGTGAAAGTTCAACGTGTCATCCTTATAACTGATCGCCGGATTACCGTTAACAACGGCGAGCGATGTGTATTGGCCGACGTCGCCGCTAGTATCAACGCGCACTGGCGTCCCCCAAGCTGTCCCGTTAGCGTTAGTAGCCCGCACGTACTTGAGATCGCCGTTCGTACGATCGTAGTAACTGATTGCCGGATTACCGTTAACAACAGCCAGCGATGTAAACTCGCCAACGTTGCCGGTAGTATCAACGCGCACCAAAATCCCCCAGGCCGTGCCGGTAACATCATTAGCGCGCCTGTAGCTGAGATTATCGTTCGTAGTATCGTAGTAACTGACTGCAGGATTACCGTTAACAATGGCAAGCGATGCTTTCCCACCACTAACGTTATCGAGCGTAACGGGAATGGGGCGGCGCCCCAAGCTAATTGCCCCTGAAAACTGCATTGGCGATTTGCTTGTTACCATAAGGCTCGTCCCATCACCAAGCGAAAAGGGATCTCCGCTCTCTATCGCCAAGGTGACGTTGGGAGTTGTGTTAAAGACTGGACTGAATGAGACGGCGAAGCTTGCCTGCGAAAAGTCGAAGGCGAGGGTTGCGGATGAAATCGTTCCGCTGCGCGGTGGTTTGGTCAGGTCTGCGCTGGTGATGCTGCCGTCTGCGATCTTTGCAGAAGTGATTGCGCCATCGGCGATCTGAGCCGTGCCAATGGCGCCGAAGGCGATGTCTAGGGCTGTAACTGCACCACTCGCGATTTTGGATGAAGTGACCGCATTATCGGCAAGCTTGGCCGGTGGTGATCGCGCCATCGGGGACGTTGCCGGCGATTACCGCGTAGCCGACCGACGCGACGCGCTGATCGGGCGTGAGCAGTTGCGACCCATGAACACCGTCGTTGAACCAGACTCGCAGCCGCACATCGGAGTTGCCGA
>JBKPBJ010000371.1:0-6546 GCA_046726875.1 Verrucomicrobiota bacterium | reverse complement strand
GTCGCAACATGCCCCGGCGGGTTTTCCCTGCAGGATCGTGTTCGCACCGAGCACTGGCATTTCCGATTTTTGCAACGCCTGCTGGAACGGCTCGATTCCCCAATCGAATTCGTGATTGCCAATCACCCACGCGTCGTATTTGAGGTGGTTGAAAAGATCGATCATCAGTTCGCCCTTATTTCGCAGGCTCACGTCGGTGCCCTGATAGACGTCGCCGACGTCGATTAAAATCGAGTTCGGATTTTGCCGGCGCCATCGGCGAATTTGCGTAACGCAACGCGCCAGCCCACCGCGATCAGCAGTTCCATCGTAATCAGATGTCGGCAAAATGTGGCCGTGCAGATCCGTCGTGTGCAGGATTGAGATGCAGATTGTGTCGGGCTCAACTGCAGCAGCCGCACTCGCCAGCGTCGGAAAGGCACCGAGCAATCCCGCGCGACCGGCGAGTTTCAAAAAATCGCGCCGCGTCCAGGATTTGTATGGGGGAGACATTGCGGGCTCGCCTTGTGCAAGGCTAACGCTAAATCAGTGTCCGGCGCAATCGAAATGCGCCCAAGGAGCGACGGCTTCCCAGCCGTCGTGTTTGGATTTCGGCAGCTGCCCAAACCGCCGCTCCTTGATTGCTTGATCGGACAACCACAAGCTGTGTATCGTGGCGCCTATGCTCAACGAAGATTCCATCGCCGAACTAAAACGAAGCCTCAGGGGCAGACTCATCCAGCCGGGCGACGCCGATTATGATGAAGCGCGCAAGGTCTACAACGAAATGATCCACAAAAAACCGCGCTTGATCGTGCGGTGCGCAGATGTCGCGGACGTAATCCGCTCCGTGAATTTCGGACGCGACAACAATCTCCTCGTTTCCATCCGCGGGGGCGGACACAACGCCGGAGGCTTAGGAATTTGCGACGACGGTCTGGTAATTGATCTCGCGGCGATCAAATACACGCGGGTCGATCCTGCAGCTCGCACGGTCACCGTCGGCGGCGGATCCGTCTGGGGCGATGTCGATCACGCAACGCACGCGTTCGGACTCGCTACGCCGAGCGGAATCATTTCCACAACTGGTGTTGGGGGACTAACGCTCGGCGGTGGCGTCGGTCATCTCACTCGCAAATGCGGATTGAGCATCGATAATTTGCTCTCAGCCGATGTTGTGTTGGCCAACGGCGAATTCGTGAAAGCGAACGCCGAGGAAAATCGGGATCTGTTCTGGGCGCTTCGCGGTGGCGGCGGCAACTTTGGCGTCGTCACATCGTTCAGGTTCAAGTTGCATCCGATCGACACGCTCTATGCGGGCCCAATGCTCTACGAACTGAGTGAGACAGCCGACGTGATGAAATGGTATCGCGAGCTGATCCCCTCAGCGCCCGATGATCTGAACGGCTTTTTCGCATTCCTTACCGTGCCGCCGGCTCCGCCGTTCCCCGAACATCTGCACATGAAAAAGATGTGCGGCGTAGTCTGGGCATACACTGGGCCAATGGAGAAAGCAGAGGAAACATTCGCGCCCATTCGGGCTTTCAAGCAACCTGCGCTCGATTTCGTAGGCCCGCTGCCGCAGCCGGCGCTGCAAAGCATGTTCGACGCGCTGTATCCGCCGGGTCTGCAATGGTACTGGCGCGCAGATTTTGTGAATGAGATAAGCGACGACGCAATTGCGCAGTACACTCGCTTCGGCGAAGCGCTTCCGACCATGCATTCCACGATGCACATGTACCCGATCAACGGCGCCGCAGCACGGGTCGACAAAAGCGATACGGCTTGGAATTATCGCGATTCCAATTGGGCGCAGGTGATTGTCGGCGTGGATCCTGATCCCGCGAACAACGAGAAAATTATTTCGTGGACGAAAAATTTTTACGATGCGGTGCATCCGTATTCGGCCGGCGGAGCGTACGTAAACTTCCTCATGGGCGATGAAGGAGAAGAACGTGTCAAGAAAACCTACGGCGGGAATTACGAGCGATTGGTCGCCATCAAAAAGAAATATGATCCCAATAATTTCTTCCGCGTGAACCAAAACATTAAGCCGCAGTAGTTGTAGCGGCGAAGTTGTAGCGGCGCTTGTGCCAAGCGCCAGACGTTTGACACAAACCCCTCTACAGGGGAAGCGACGCGAGGACGCGTGCGCACTCCTAAAGCTCTCGCGAAACCAGAAACGCATGTGTGTGAATTTCGCACGAAGTGCTTTTGGAGTGCGATGCGTCCTCGCATCGCTGTCCTACGCCGTTAGCATGTTGTAAGACTATGGATAAACTGCGATTGATGACCGCCGACAAGTTACGATCGCTGCAAGGGCCTCTGAAATCGCAGTATCGCGAGCATCCCGAAACAGCGTTGGTCACTCTTCACGCCGAGGGACGCGTCGGTGAAAATGTCACGTGCAAAATTGAAACAGGAAAAGCGCGCGTCGAAGCCGGACTTCACCCAGCAACCGGAGGCGACGGACTCAGCGCGTGTTCCGCCGACATGTTGCTCGAAGCGCTGGTCGGCTGTGCAGGCGTCACATTGGGCGCAGTCGCGACCGCTCTCGGAATTCCGTTACGCGACGCGAAAATTCGCGCGGAGGGCGATCTCGATTTCCGCGGCACTCTCGGCGTTTCCAAAGACGTTCCTGTCGGATTCAAGCAGATTCGATTGCAGTTCGATTTGGACACCGACGCGAGCGAAGAGCAACGCGCGAACCTGATCCGATTGACCGAACGTTATTGCGTCGTTTATCAGACACTGGATAAACCGGCGAAGATCGCGGTTTCGCATCGCGTCACATCGCGCTAAAATCCGACCTTATGCCGTTATACATGGACATTCACCATCTTGAGGATGGAACTACTCCGGAAGACGTCGCAAAGGCACACGCCAAGGACATGGAAACGCAGAAAAAATATGGCGTCGAATACACCAAGTACTGGGTCAACGAGACTGGAAAAAAAGTCTTTTGCCTTGCCCACGCGCCAAATGCCGAAGCCGCGGAGCAAGTCCATCGTGAAGCCCACGGAATGATGCCCGAGAAGATTATTGAAGTAGAACCGGACGTCGCAGAAGTGTTCCTCGGCGGAACGGAAACAAATCCAGCCGGAGCAGTCCTTCTGCCTGGTGGTGGCGCTAGCGACCGAGATCCCGGCATCCGCACCGTTCTGTTTACGGATGTTGTGAATTCAACAACTCTGACGCAATTGCTTGGCGACGAAGCGGCCCTTGCAGTGCTTGGCATACACGACACCATTGTGCGCGACGCATTGTCTGCGTCAGGCGGACGCGAGGTAAAGCACACCGGGGACGGCATCATGGCGTCATTTGTCTCGGCAGCGGCAGCGGTTCGGTGCGCGATGCAGATTCAGCGCGAATTGGACAAGCATGCGCAGGCAAATCCCGATCGGCCGCTCAAAGTCCGCGTCGGTGCCGCAGCGGGCGAACCTGTAGAACAAAATAACGATCTGTTTGGATCAACCGTTCAATTGGCCGCTCGCCTATGCGCTCGCGCGCAGCCCGAACAAATTCTCGTCTCCAACGCAATCGCCGAGCTGTGCATCGGCAAAGGCCTTTCATTCGAGGACGTCGGCGAAGTGACCCTCAAAGGTTTCAATTCCCCAGTCCGCGCCCACGCCGCCGCATGGCGACAGTGATTATACAGATTATATCTGCAATTAATTGCAGATTTTTCAGGACGAATTCTCGTTAGGCCTACCTCGCTCGATGTCTTCTCGTCAACACATCCTTGATCACGTCGCCCTGAGAGTCAGCGATCTGAGCGTCAGCCGTGCTTTCTACGAGGCGGCGCTGGCACCGCTAGGCTATCGTCTGCTCAGTCACTCCTCTGACAGCCTTAGCTTTGGCGTCCCCGGCTCTGATGACTTCGGACTTTCCGTAGGTGCCGCCGCCACTCGCCACGCACATGTTGCCTTCATCGCGCGCGATCAAGCCGCCGTGCAGGCGTTCTACGCCGCTGCCCTCGCCGCCGGAGGCCGCGACAACGGCGCACCGGGTTTTCACCGCGAATACCATCCCACCTACTATGCAGCCTTTGTGCTTGATCCCGACGACAACAAGATCGAGGCGGTCTTTCATGGCCGCTAGCTGCGTGGGCTCCCATTGGCCTAACCCGGCGATCGAGCTGACTGCGACCCGGCGTACCACCTCGTTTTTCATGACTTCCACACTTTTACCAGCTGCCCAGCGCGCCGTCGCTCGCAGCAGCTCATCTTGTTCTCGTTAGACGCAGAGCAGATACACGACGTTATTACTAATGAAAGTAAGAAGCTAGCCGCACTGGCGATTTTACTGCGTGTTTACGGCGTTCTCTCGCTGATTATCTTTGTCTCGCTATTCATCGGGTTCGCCATCCAAACTCCATTGTTGGCGGAGGGAGGAGCGCTGAATTGGCTGATCTGGAATGGCATCGAGTGCGGCGGCGAGCCATGTCACGTTCCCCGATGTTGTTCATCATCTACATCGTGTGGGGGGTGTTCTTTTTCCTAGCCGCTCGCAAGCCGCTGGCATACGTCTCGTTCCTCAGCTTCACAATGTGGGCCAACCTCTTCCACGGCCTGCTCATGGGCGTGCAGGCTGCGATGCCGGGACACAGTCCGGTGTAAGAACTGATCGCACGCCGGTTATGAAACCGGTGCCAGGTCACAGATCTCGCGGCTGAGCATCACGCTAGTGAGTTTGCCCAACCCGACCGGGATAGCGAGCGGAGCCGCCGCTTCCAGCTCGCTCGTCAGGCTCTCAATCTGTTGCTGCAAACTTAAGAGTCCCGGCCGATAGAACTCCAGTCGCACGATCATCCAAGCTGGCAGATGCTTGCCTAACCGGTTCCAGGTCTGCTTCTTCCACCAGTGAGCCGGCGCCGGCAGCGCGTGATTGATCAGCAGGGAGCGTCCCTGCGCTTCGAGCTTCTGTCGGTGATGCACCAACTGTTCACGTTGCCGTGAAACATGCCGGTCCCGCTCTTCTTGCTCGCTCGGTACCCGGACCACCGCCAACTCTCCTGTGTTGCCTTCCAGATAACGCGACAAACGCTGGCACAGCGCCGTTGCGTCACGCGGATCGGTCTTTATCCGAGTGCACCCCTCGTCGAGCTTGCGCGGCGCTATCACGTAACAGTGCGCTCCACGAGCAATCAGTTGACGGTAAAGCGTAAAACCAAACCCGCACGCTTCGTAGACCACGTGCACCGTGTGCCCCGGCCTCAACAACGACTTCACCCACAGCACAAACTCCAACGGCCCAAAGCGCCGCGCCGCCTTGGGCAACAGGTGATCATACTGCACCACCACCACACACTCCCGCCCGTGCACATCCAGACCGATCTTGATCACGGCCCGATTGAGTTTTATTCTGGTTGCGACGACCTCGAGCGAGGTCGCCCCTTCGTAATGAACGATCGTATTTTGCATAAGCGGGTGGGTTTAAACAGCTCACCCGCTTCCTTACATGCCATCTAATCGCTCCAGCCGACGGCTACTCGCTGCGCGTTCACGTTTTTTATGATTAAAACAGTTCGAGAGATTTTCGGCCGCGCTCCCGGTAGCCGCGGCTGAGCTTAGTCTCGTTAGGCGTATTTTGCGCAATGCTTGAAATCATTTACCATGTCGCCAGCAGTTTGGACGGCTACATCGCCACGAAAGATGGCAGCGTTGACTGGCTCAGCCGCTTTCAGCGGCGCGGCGAGGACCAGGGCGTCGGTGACCTGGAAGCTTCCGTAGACGAGCTGCTCCTCGGCAGCCATACTTATGAGTTTGCACTCAAGCTTGGACGGTGGCCATCGCCAGATAAGCCAGCGTGGGTCTTCACCCAGCGCAAGCTACCTATTCTCGATCCGAGCATTACGCTTACCGCAGAGACTCCGGTCGAGGTCGTGCGTAAGCTTGCCAGGCGAGGATGCCGGCGGGCCTGGCTTATGGGTGGTGGCAAACTCGCGGCATCGTTCCATGCGGAGCACCTGATCTCGCGCTACATTATGTCCGTATTCCCTGTCTTGCTTAGCAGTGGTATCCCGGCGTTCGCACCGCATCCAGCGACCGTTGACGCGCTTCGCTTTGTCACAGCCAGGCCATTCAAGAGCGGCATTGTACAACTCACTTATGAGGCTGCACAAAACGCCTAACCACCCGATGTAGCCAACCGCGAGTTAGGTACCATCCACTTTATGAGTGTTTGTCATCCACCTCTTCACTGCCTCGAGCGCTTCTCGGGTCTCGCGGTCGCTGACCTTCAGTCTCGTTAGGCGTACTCCAGCTTCGATGCCCGTTCGCGTACGCAAAGCGGTAATAACAAAGACAGGGCGATATTTCAGTCGACGAAAAACTGGCTGCGCCGATTTGACTCCTGCCGTCCCGCGCTATCTTCCCCTGCCTAAATCAACGTATCTCAAGTTATCCCGCATATGATGATCCAATCCTTACGGCTTCCTCCGCTTCTCCTTTCCGCTTTATTCGCACTTCCCTTCGTGGCGGAACCGCTCGTACCCGTCAGTTTGCGAGCGGCCGAGGAGAAAAAGATAGAGTTCCCTGCTGCGAGTCAGCACGCGGTGGTAAAACA
>JBKPBJ010000370.1:0-12032 GCA_046726875.1 Verrucomicrobiota bacterium | reverse complement strand
AATCCCAAATAGCTATGGGCTAATGCCAGGCTCGGGCTGAGTTCGATGGCACGGCGCAGTTCTCGATCACCCAACTGAAAATTGGATGGCGCGAATGCGATGTTGGCTAGAGCTAGTGCGGCGTGAGCTTCGGCCAAGTTCTCATCAAGCGCTAGGGCTTTTAGCGCCGCCTGTTCGGTTTTGCGCGTACCCTCAATGGGCGCAATGTAGCCGTAAGCGCCAAGATTGGCATAGGCATCAGCAAAGCCTGCGTAGGCGAGTGCATAGTTGCGATCTTCTTCTATTGCCCGGTCGTAATAGCTTATGGCCGTAAGCAGATCTTCGCGGGTGCGACGTTGGGCAAACGAAAGTCCCTGCATGTAATACTGGAAAGCTTTAAGGTTCTCCGTTGGACGCTTGGCAAGCTGCTGACGCTCTGCGCCGCTCAACCTTAAGCGCAACTTCTCGGAGATCTCTTTGGCGATCTCTTCCTGCACCACGAATATGTCGGCGACCTTGCGATTGTATTGTTGTCCCCACAGTTCGGTTCCGTCTGAAACATTCACCAGTTCTGTTTGGATCGTCAGGTTGTCGCCTTGCTGCAGCAGTCTGCCCAATACCACGGTCCCCACGCCGAGGTCGTGCCCAACCTTTCGCGGATCAACCTCTTTGCCCTTGTATTGAAAGACCGTGCTCCGCGCCATCACCTTCAATTGAGACAGCTGCGAAAGGCTGTGAATGATACTTTCAGTGATACCGTCAGATAGGTAATCGATCTCTGGATCACGGTTCTGATTGTCGAAAGGCAGCACGGCAACGCTTTTCTCGAGCACCGCCGGATTCGAAGCAGATTCGACAGCGGCCGGATGCGTACGCAGAGAATGAAAAATGAAGAATACAGACGCGCCAAGAATAAGAATCACGGTCGATGCAATGGCGAAGCGGATGCGGCGCACATTGGTTGCTTGGCCTGAGCAACCTCGTAGTCTCGCTGCCAGATCGTGTACGCTGGGCCTGGCCGCCGGCTCCAATGCGAGCATGGATTTAAGAAGGGACCTTAGAGGAGGCGGAACATGTGCTCCCTTCAGTTGTTCAGTGGGAAGTGCGGCTGACTTCTGAGCGCGGCGAATTTCATCAATGTTCCGACCTGTAAATGGCGTTTTCCCGGTGAGCGCAAACCAAAGTGTGGCGCCTAACGAGTAAATGTCAGAACGGACATCGACCGATCCGCTTTCAAATTGCTCAGGGCTCGCGAAGTTCGGTGTGCCGACGAATTCACCGCGGGTGATGTCCATTTCTCCTCCGGCATCCGCGACCGCCTTGGCCAATCCGAAATCGATGATTTTTACTTCTACCCCAGTCACTCCAGCGTTACCCGGCTTAAGCATGATGTTGCTAGGCTTGAGGTCACGATGAATCAAACCTTGAGCCGCGGCAGCGGTCAGTGCATGCGCGATTTGAGTCGCAATTTCTACAACCAGCTTTGGATTCAGCGGGCCGTGTCTTCGCACACGAGTCTCTAACGTTTCGCCCTCGACCAACTCCATTGCGTAAAAGCAGCGGCTCCCATCAGGTGCAGCGCCAAACTGATAAACGGCAGCCACATTCGGATGCCGCAAGGCAGCCGCGGCGCGAGCTTCCCGCAAAAAACGTTCACGCGCAGTTTGTGAGTCCCGATGGGTCGAGACCGTTGGCGTATCGATTACTTTCAGAGCGACTTTGCGATGCAATACCTTGTCCCTGGCGAGATAGGTCACTCCCATGCCGCCGCGACCGAGTTCCCAGTAAGAACCATCTGCACGTTGCTCGACCTCGAAATCACCGAAGACCAAATCAAACGGTTTGGCTTGGAAGAGCGTTTCCTCTAAACTCCGAAGCAGACAAGCCACGCAGTCGCCTTTTGCATTCAACGGTTTGCCGCATACCGAGCAGACTGCGACGGATGCGAGACGTGTTTCCATTTCGCACCTCCCTTAACTTTTCGTTAGCACACGTAGCAACTCGTGGAACCTCTTGGACGCGCCTTATCAACACCACTTGCTGTCACTCCGGAGAAAAGATCACGACGACGCCAGTGGCATTGCTACGGCACGTCTCCTTTAACCTTCGGTTAACACCAGGATCAACTCGCGCAACTCTTCGTCGACTTCTGTTTCGGTATGCACCGTTCGGCGCACCTCAGCGCGCAACGCTTCCAGATAGCGCGCCCGCAGGCGGGTGACATGGCTCCGAAGTGTTGACTCTGCTATTCCAAGCCGATCCGTCAGTTCAGCATAAGTCGGAAGCCGGTCCGCGCCACCGGCAACAAAGATCCTCAATTCATTGAAGAGCTTCTCCTTGGACTCACCTTTGTAATCTGCCGAAAGCCTTTCCAATCCAGCGGCAAGCAGTGCCTCTGCCCAGCTGCGATCAAAGAGTCGATCCTCACTGCTCGTGTTGCTGTGAGCCTGGAAAAGCGATTCCGCCTCCTTGGCTTGGTCTTCATGGAGCGGCAGAAAATCTCGTCCGCCGCCACGTTTAAGCGTCCGTGCGCGGTCGGCCTCGTGCGTTAGAAAATTTTTCACGGAGGCGAGCAGAAATGAACGGAACCTACCTTTCTGCCGGTCGACGCGAGCGTAAATTTTATGTTCCAACAGGTAAGCGAAAAAGCTCTGCGTGAGATCCTGTGCATCGTGCACAGTGTACCCGCGGCTGCGCACGAAACTATAGAGCGGCGCCCAATAGGTTTGGCAAAGCTCCGCCAGTGCGGCCTGCGAAATCTCCGGTTCGGCCTGGCTTCTGCCGGCGGCCAGCACGACGCTCCAGTGGGTCGAAGGAAACAAATCGCTCCGAGTGTCCCCGTTCCCCGCCAGAGTATTCACCTTAACGGTCTGTACCAACACTGGAGAAGAAAAGCAAGCCACGGAAAAAAGTAAGATTTCGTGCAGCACGCGCTCCGGAATCCGTTTGTTAAGGAAAACTCAATTACGAAAACGAAAGGAAGAAGATGATTTTACTAACTGAACTCAAAGAGAAAATGGCAAGCCTTGTGCGTCCGCTGACTACTGCGATGACCTCGATGTTACTCCTGAGTATCCTTGCGCCTAGTAGCTCCGGCGGCACGAACGATGGCGCGCAGAATTTCAGCAACACGGCCTTACTTCGACCGGCGCCTACGATCATCACGTTCGATGCTCCGGGCGCGGGTACAGGGCCCGGCCAAGGCACACTCGCGTTCGCCATCAACCCGGCAGGGACGATCTCGGGACGCTACGCCGACGCAGCCGGTGCGATTCACGCTATCATCCGCAGTCTGGACGGCGCAATCATTACGTTCGATGCTCCGGGCGCGGGTACAGGTCCGCGGCAGGGTACTCGGCCCTTCAGCATCAACCCGGCAGGCGCGAGCGCGGGCTACTACAACGACGCGAGCGGTGTGTTTCACGGTTTCCTGCGTACTCCGGACGGTATGATCACTCCCTTCAACGTCCCGGGTGCGGGCACAGGTCCCGGCCAGGGTACCTTCGCCGGCAACATCAATCCGGGGGACGTGATCGCGGGACGCTACGTTGACGCCAGCGATGTAGCTCACGGCTTCCTGCGCGCTCCGGACGGCACCTTCACTACGTTTGATGCTCCAAACGGCGGCACAGGCCCCGGCCAGGGCACCTTTGTTTTTACCGGCTTTTGCCTCAATCCCGCAGGGGCGATCGCGGGAACTTCGCTTGACGCGAGCGATGTATATCACGGCGTCCTGCGCGCTCCGGACGGCACCATCACCACGTTCGATGTTCCCGGCGCGGGCACAGGCCCCTTTCAAGGCACACTCCCGCTCGGGATCAACCAGACCGGAACGATTGAGGGAGACTACATCGACTCGAGTGATGTAAATCATGGGTTCGTGCGTACCTTGGACGGCACGATCACCACGTTCGACGTTCCGGGCGCGGGCACAGGTCCCTTTCAAGGCACCTCACCCCAGGGCAACAACGCGCAAGGGGTAGTCACGGGAGAGTACGTGGACACGAGCGACGTCAATCACGGGTTCGCGCGTGCCTTGGACGGCACGATCACCACGTTCGACGTTCCGGGCGCGGGCACAGGTCCTGGCCAAGGCACCATCCCGCTTTCCAACAATTCGGCCGGTACGATTACCGGATACTATATTGACGCGAGCAATGTGACTCACGGTTTCCTGCGGACCCCGTAAGCCGCTCATCCGCAGATGCCGAGGTTGCTAAGCACCGCTTTCGCCGCATGCTCTGTGTGGAGGCGCATAACGTCGCTGGTGTGCCTCTCGGCCGATTGCCAATTTTCCTTGTGATGCTGTAGCCGCTGTAGCCACGGCCCTGTGGGCCGTCTAACGTGCGAAACTGATCGCGGACCGGGACCGGCTGACATCTGATTAGTCCCACCCGATCTGGCGGCCTTTGTTTTGTTCTTCGAGCCAGCTCATCAGCGGTTTGAAGTATTCCATCATCGCGCGAGTGGAGATGTCTTCGCCGGTGGCTTCCTTCAACACTTTGCGCCAGTCTTCCGTGCTGCCTTTTTTCAGAATATTATTCAGCCACGTACCCACTTCCTTGTTATCGGCGTAGTTACATGATTGCGGCGGCTGATGCAGAATGTTGCGCGCAATGTAATCGTGCAGCTGAAACTTAAACACAGTGGCGAACGCGTAATTGTAATAATACGCCGGGGTGTCGTTGATGTGCGTTTTAGTGGCGGCGTCGCAAAATTGTTCGCCACGCGGTGCCGGCGGTTCGATCCCTTGAAAATCGCTGACGTATTTCCACCAGCGCGCATTCCATTGATCCGGCGGTAAATTGTGCGCGTAGATGTCCGCCTCCCAATGCGGCACGGTCCCGCACGAAAAATAAATGAACGGCACCGAGCGGGCGAGCGCGTCATCGAGAAGAAATGCAGTCTTATCGGCATTGGATTCGTGCGGTAAAACGCCGCGCGATTGCAAATACGGCACCTGGCTCGAGGCAAGCGAAATCAATTCGCCTACGCCTTCGTGGAATCCGGGCGCTGCTCCAAGTCGCAACAAGTACGGAACCTCCGGACGCGTGTAAGCCTTGAAGTAGTAGCCATGCCCGAGCTCATGATGCGCAGTGAAAAACCACCGCGAATTCGACTGGATGCTTTGCAAGGACCGAATGTCGTTCTCAAGATCGATATGGTTGCAGTATGCGTGCGTATTTTTCTTCCGTTTCGAATCAGGCGGAACCGGATACAGATCTGATTTTTCCCAGAAACCTTGCGGCAACGGCGAGAACCCGAGCCCGGTGTAAAATTGTTCGGCCGTCTTGATGATCCATTCCGGTTTTCGGCCTTCGAAGTACTTGTCGAAGTTCGCTGCTTCAACCAGGCCCGGCCATTCTTGTGCCCAGCGATTGCCGATCCAGTGCGCAGGAATTTTCTTCGGCACCGGCTCGTGGAATTTTTCGGCCAGCTTGTATTTCGCCCAGGTATGCAATTGCAAATACAGCGGACGCAATGTCGCCATCCAATCATCAAGCATCTTGAGCATCTCGTCGGTCGTCATTCCGTAGGCGGCGACTTGGAGCGAAAAGTAATCGGGATACTTCATCTCTTTGGCGACGCCGTTTCGCAGATCGCGCAGTGTCACCAGATTTTGTTTTAACGCGGGCCCGATTTCTTTCGACGCTTCCCAAACTGCTTTGCGCTCAGCGAGATCGGTGCTCTTCTCCAGTTTATCGTCGATTTGGTTAGCGGTGATTTTCTGGCCGTTAAGTTTGAATTCGAACCCGTTCATCAGGGATGCCTGTTTCGTCTCGGCGGCAACGCGCTTCACCACCAGGTCAGGATTTGTCATCGGCCCTTCCGCTGCGTTTAAGAGCAGCTGTTTCAACTGCCGCACCGTGATCTCACTAAGCTCCTTTTGGTGCGTCAGCAGTTCGCGCGCCTCGTTGATGATCGCAGGGTTTCCGTTGAACGCGGCGTAAGCTTTGCCGGCCGCTTCGGCAGCAGCGTCGTGCTCAGGTGTAACGTCGGTCATCGCATTCCATTGCGCTTCGCTGTTGACTCGAAAGACAGCTTGGTACCCGGCATTCGCCAGCGCCAGAAAACGATCGGCGCGTTCCTGGATGGGCGCTGCGCCACGCAGGTTAAACGGGAGCACGAGAAAAACGAAGATTAACGGTGAGAGGAAGCGGAAGAGTACGCGGCGGTGCATAGTTCGGAAAATTAGTCGAAACGAATGTTGTAGGGCAAGCGCTCCGCTTGCCGCCTGCAGCTATATTAACTTGCGATTGGCGGCGCCGGGCAGCGGATGCTTGTAGGTGAGCCACAAAAACACAAAGCCGACGATCGGCATTAGTATATCAATTGGGAGAACCAGTCCCACGTTCCCCGGCGAGAAATTGTGCGCCACAATCATCTGGTAAATGTGGCCGCCGGCGGCACCCCATGAGAAGGCGGAAGGCGGAATCAGTGTCGCGAAACGAAACGGCAAGCTTGCTTTGAATGCGATCACTCCTGCAATTCCTACGCCAAGACTTGCGAATCCCACTTCTGCTTGGAACGGGCTGTTTTCCCAGCCGATAAATTTTGCAGCCATGTCGCCAAAGAAAACGTGGAATACAAAATTGATTAGATTGTTTATGCCAACCGCGAAAAGCAGGTAGTAAGAAAGTAATGCTTCGCTTACTTCGCTAATTTGTACAGGCTTCGGCTTTTTCGCGATCGAGATCACCGCCGCGACTAAGCCGATGATGAAAAACGTTACGAAGTAGTTGCCGACGAAAAAAACCAACATTGAAGAGAATTTCGAGTCATCCATCGAGGCGATGCTAATTGCCTGGCACGAATTTTGTGAAGCAAAGACTTCGCTCTTTAACTTCCCGCAGCCACTGCCGCTCCGCTCTTTTCACCCGGAATCAGATCAACACGAATCATTGGATCCGTTGGTAACACGATTGGACCTTCCCATCGCAGAAAACCCGCCGGCGCGGGATTGGTCAGCCAGATTTTTGTGTCGGGCACATTAACGAAGAATTTCGCGATGAACGGAATTTCCGGATGAATGATGAAGCGATCGCCCGTCACCGAACGCTCCGACATCCTCATACGGTCAACACCGCCGTGAGAAATTGTCACTGTTAGAACTTGCGGGCCAAGTGTAGGGAACTCCGAAAAACCGACTGCCTTGAGCTGAATTTGTTCGCCACTCAGGAGGCGTCTGCGCAGATTACTCAAGGCAAGGCTGAACCCAAACCCGGCAAACGTCCGGCCCGGTTCAACATTGATCTTTTTGGAAACATCCTTGTTATCCTGGCTGATGTGTGCACTGGCGATTCCAGTCAAAAAATCCACAGCGAATTCACGCTGCGACTTTCCATGTTTCGATTCTTTCCAGGACCATTTTTCCTGGATCAGTTCTGGCTCTTGTCGAAATTGTGAGCGTTCCTCATAGACCTCACCGGCGGAAAATCTGTGAGTGATAACCACATGAAGCCGATTGTCCTCTACCCATTGCCGGAATTCGCTATTGGCGAGTTTTTTCCCGTTGATGTCGTACAAGCCGGGATACCCGTGCGCCGCAGCCGCCGGCTCAGTTACTTCGATCGCGAAGGCGGACAGAGTGAGGCATTCGGCAACAAGGATTGAGCAAAGAGCTGCCAATGTTTTTTTGATGCGCATATCTCTAAACGTTTCGAGTCAGGGCCCAGCGACGGCGGCAACTGAAGCAACGCCGGAGTTCACGATTTTGGTAACGTCGCCGTTACCAAGTCATTGATATTTGTGATCGACAATCGTCGGGCTGTCCTTATATTCGTGGGCAATGAGCGCTGACATAGTTTGTTCGGCAGAGGCCGCAAACGGCTTGCGGTCTGCCCCTACATCCGCGCTCGGAATCTGGCGATAAAAGGCGACCGTTTTTCAACGGACGCTGATTCATCTCTCTCCCAGGAGATCTGTCTCCGCGTCTGTCGAAATAAATCCAACCACTTATGATCAAATGTTAATCGTGATGAAACCCAGCGCTATGGCATCGGAGATCGATGCTGTGGTGAACGTTGTTGAGGCAGTCGGCTTCCGCGCGCATCCGATGCCGGGAGCGACGCGGACGGCGATCGGCATCACCGGCAATGAAGGCCCAATCGATGGACGGCGTTTCGAAAACCTGGCCGGTGTTGCTGAAGTTATCCGCGTAACCAAGCCGTACAAATTGATCACGCTCGATCTGCGCCCCGATAAGACTGTGGTTCGCGTCGGCGACGCGACGATTGGTGACAGCGAGCTGGCAATTATCGCCGGGCCGTGCGCGATCGAGAGCCGCGAGCAGGCGTTCGCGATCGCGAAGACAGTGCAGCAGAGTGGTGCGCGTTTCTTTCGTGGCTGCGTTTGGAAACCTCGAACATCGCCTTACACCTTCCAGGGCCTCGGCGAGAAAGGCTGGGAAATTATGGCAGCCGTTCGCGAGGAGTTCGGACTAAAAATCGTCACTGAAGCGGTTGAAGAATCGCATGTCGACCTTATCGAGAAGCACGGCGACGTCATTCAAATCGGCGCTCGTAACATGCAGAACTTCTCGCTTCTGAAGCGCGCGGGTCGATCCAGGTTGGCCGTGCTATTGAAGCGCGGAATGGCTGCAACGCTCGAGGAATGGTTGCTCGCAGCGGAGTACATCATGGCTGAGGGTAATTATAATGTGATCCTCTGCGAACGCGGGGTTCGCACGTTCGCGCAGCACACGCGAAACACACTCGATCTCGCTTCGGTGCCGGCGATCCGGCGCATTTCGCATTTGCCGGTGATCGTTGATCCTTCGCATGGCACCGGCACGGCGTATATGGTCACCCCTCTGGCAAGAGCCGGGGTGGCAGCCGGCGCAGACGGCCTAATGATCGAAGTCCACAATCAGCCGGAGCTCGCGCTTTCGGACAGCGCGCAAGCGCTAACTCCGTCGCAATACCTTCAACTCGTCGCCGAAGTTCGAGCGATTCACGAGCTTGTCTCTTCAAACGGAATTTCATGATCTAAATAGCGTTGTCATGTTGAGCGAAGCGAAACATCTCTGGTTTTACCTTACGCTGCATTGCTCCCGAAGCGGTTTAGAGGTTCTTCGCTATGTGCAAAATCGCTCGCAGCGAACCCAAGCATGCTCCTGCTGATCGATAATTACGACTCATTTACTTACAACCTCGCGCAGTATTTCGGCGAGCTTGGATGTGAGCTTGTCGTGAAGCGGAATGACGCGATTTCGTTGAAGGAAATTGACGCACTAGGGCCGCAGCGTATTTGCATTTCGCCAGGCCCGTGCACACCCCGCGAGGCGGGGATTAGTAAAGACATCATTCTGGCGTTTGGCGCACGGATTCCAATTCTGGGTGTTTGCCTGGGACATCAATGCATCGCCGAAGCATATGGCGGAGAAATCGTGCACGCTTCGCGACTGATGCACGGGAAGGCGTCGACCATTACGCATAACGGGAATAACCTCTTTTCCGATGTAGCCACGCCGTTCGAGGCTGGCCGATACCATTCACTTGTGGTGAAGCGAGCTTCACTGCCTGGGTGTCTCGAAATCACTGCAGAAAGCGATGACGGAGAAATCATGGCGCTCTGTCATCGTGAATTCCCTGTGCACGGGGTGCAGTTCCATCCCGAGTCCGTGCTTACCCACGATGGTAAGAAAATCCTCGCGCGATTCCTCGCGCTGGAAGCAAACAGCGCGGCAAGCGCCTATAGCCCCCTATTGCTATGAAACCGGGCGTAACAGCGGGGCGCTTCAGTCCGCCTCTCCCCTTGCCGCAAGGGGAGAGGATTGAGGTGAGGGGTTTTGAAATCGCACGAATTGTAAGCGCGAGAACCCTCACCCTCCCCCTCTCCCTTTGGAAGGGAGAGGCGACCAGCCCAGGCATGCAAAATCACAAGCAGTCACGCGCACTACGATAAATGACAAACCAACTAATTCCGACTCTGGACGAATTCGTTGAGCTCGCGAAGCGCGGCAACGTCATTCCTGTTTTCGCAGAGTTCATCGCGGATGAAGAAACGCCAGTTTCAGCTTTCAAGAAACTGGACTGCGGTGGTTACAGCTTCCTTTTTGAGTCCACCGAAAAGAACGATGTCTCGGGACGCTTTTCGTTCGTTGGCATGGACCCTCGCGTGGTTTTGCAAGGCTACGGGCGCGAGGTTCGAATCATCGAGGACGGAAACGAACGGCGACTCGAAACAGGCAGCGATCCGCTCGACGAGGTCCGAAACTTGATGGCCCGTTATCAGTTCGTGTCGCGCCCCGAACTGCCGCGATTCGCTGGGGGCGCTGTGGGATTTATCGGGTACGAAGCAATCCATTCTTTTGAACCAAAGGTCCCGTTTGCGCAGCGCGATGACCTGCACTTGCCCGAAGCGGTGTTCATGATTCCAAGCGCGCTTCTGGTTTTCGATCACCGGCTGCGCAGCTTGAAAATTATCATTAACGCATTTCTCGGGGATGGCTCGCCCGAACGGGTCCATGCGCGCGCTGTCGAATGCCTGGATTCGATTAAGCAACAGCTGACGCAACCAGTCGATCTTCGCCTTGTTCCGATCGTGGAAGATGCAGAACAGTCGCTGCCGCGCAGCAATTTCTCTCGCGAAGAATTTGAGCGCTCAGTAAACCGAGCGAAGGAATACATCGTTGCGGGTGATGTTTTCCAAGTTGTCTTATCGCAACGATTCGAGTCGCCGTTCGCCGGCGAACCACTCGATTTCTATCGGTGCCTTCGTTTCATCAATCCTTCGCCATACATGTTTTGTCTCAACTTCGGCGCCGATTTATCACTCGTCGGTAGTTCGCCTGAGATGCATGTCCGGGTGGCTGGCGACACCGTGGAGATTCGTCCAATCGCAGGGACACGCGCGCGCGGTCTGACTCCAGAAGAAGACGAAGCCAACGCCGCTCAACTGCTGGGCGATCCGAAGGAGCGGGCCGAACACATTATGCTTGTGGATCTCGCGCGCAATGACGTCGGCCGTGTCGCAGAATTCGGCTCCGTTCGCGTAACAGAGTTCATGCAGATCGAGCGCTACAGCCATGTCATGCATATCGTTTCGAACGTAGTCGGCCATTTACGCGCCGGTTGCAGCGCGTTCGATGCGGTCAAAGCGACATTTCCTGCCGGTACTGTCTCCGGCGCACCGAAAATCCGCGCGATGCAAATTATTAGCGAATTGGAGAGAACCCGGCGCGGCTGTTATGCAGGCGCCATCGGCTATTTCGGATTCAACGGGAACGTTGATTCCTGCATCGCACTGCGATGTGCCGTATTGAAAAACGGTCACGCGTACTTCCAGGCCGGCGCGGGTATTGTTTCCGATTCGGATCCGGAACGTGAATACGAAGAAACCATTAACAAGGCACGCGCAATGATGAAGGCGCTCGCAATGGCCAGTCGGATAAAAACGCGATGAACCTGCAAGCGGTGGTAAGTGAAACCGGCAATCTCGGTCTTCGCGAGACGACGATGCGTCTTGTGCGCGGAGAAAATCTGTCGCGCACCGAAGCGGCGAATTTTCTCGACGCATTGCTTGATCCAGTTGCCACAGACGCGCAGATAGCAGCGGCGCTCATCGCTTTGACGGCTAAAGGCGAAACGGTCGAGGAGCTTGCGGGCATGGCTGAAGCGATGCGCGAACGCGCGATGCCTCTGCATTCGCGGCACGAGCGTTTCATCGATACGGCAGGAACGGGTTCGAGTGCGGCCAAACGGTTCAACGTTTCAACAGCCGCAGCATTCGTCATCGCGGGTGCCGGTTTGCCTGTGGCGAAACACGGTGCGCGCGCTTCTACATCGAATTGCGGAAGCGCCGACGTTCTCGAAGCGCTGGGTGTTAACACTGCCGCCTCTCTGGAAATGGTGGAACGTTGTCTCAATGAGTACGGAATGTGTTTTATCTTTGCGCCACTTTTTCATCGGGCGACCGCGCGTGTCGCGCAGGTACGCCGGGAATTGGGCGTGCATACCACGTTCAATTTGCTCGGTCCGCTAACGAATCCGGCACGTGCGCCCTTTCAACTTGTGGGCGTGTGGGATTCTTCGCTTGTTGAGCGGATCGCA
>JBKPBJ010000369.1:0-6132 GCA_046726875.1 Verrucomicrobiota bacterium | reverse complement strand
AACAGGGCAGTGGCGCGCGCAAGGTCATGCTTGGGACGCAATTTGAAGCGACCGATGCGCGTCGATTTTTTCCCTGCTGGGATGAACCGGCTTTTCGCGCGCGTTTTCAATTAACCGTCGTGGTGCCTGAGAATTGGCTTGCCGTCTCAAACATGCCGATCGAGAGCCAGCAAAAAATCGCGGGCGGGAAAGAAGTGCGCTTCGCGCCAACCCCGCCGATGTCCAGTTATCTGAATGTATTCGTGGCGGGCGAACTCGATTTCATCGAATCGCGAGCGGGCCCGACACAGATCCGCGTGATCGCCACAAAAGGAAAAGCGGAACTCGGTCGATACGCGCTCGACGTCTCGGCGGAGATTTTGAACTATTACAACGATTATTTCGGCCTGCCGTATCCATTGCCGAAGTTGGATCAAATTGCTATTCCCGGCGGCTTTGGTGGCGCGATGGAGAACTGGGGAGGGATTACGTATTTCGAGAGCGCGCTTTTGTTTGATCCCAAAAATTCTTCGGCGCAGACGAAACAAGACATTTACGAAGTGATCGCGCATGAAGTAGCGCACATGTGGTTTGGCGACTTGGTGACGATGGCTTGGTGGGACAACCTCTGGCTCAACGAAGGGTTCGCCTCCTGGATGGGCAGCAAATGCACCGCGCATTTCAATGCGCAATGGGAAGTCTGGCTGGCACGGGATGTACCGCGTGATCCTGCGCGGCGCAGCGGAATCGCCAAGGAGGCAGCGATGGAAGGCGACGCGCGCTCAACCACGCATCCGATTCAGCAGCCTGTCGTAACTGAAGCCGAAGCCAGCAGCGCGTTTGACGATATCACCTACAAAAAAGGCCAGTCGTTTTTGCGAATGCTGGAGAGTTTTCTCGGCGAAGACGTTTTCCGCAGCGGAATCCAGCGGTACATCGCCGCGCATAAATATTCGAACACCACTACTGCGGATTTGTGGAATGCGCTTTCGGATGCTTCGAAGAAACCGGTGGGCGAGATCGCCGCCGGGTGGACGGAGCAGCCGGGATTTCCTCTCGTGAACGTTAAGCGAGAGGCTGGCGGCAAGGTCCGGCTCACTCAGGAACGTTTCACGGTGAATTTCAAAAGCGCCCCGCCGATGCTCTGGAGAATACCGCTGACGTATTCGCTCGTTGGCGAAGCGCCGGCGACTTTGCTGATGACCGACAGGACTGCTCCGTTGGAAAACGTTCCTGCAGATCAAGCGCTCAAGTTGAACGTAAACGGCGCTGGCAACTACCGCGCCGAATACGATGAGCCCTCTTGGAAATTGTTGCTTGAGGCTCTGCCGAAGCTTGGAGTCCAAGATCGCGTGAATCTTATGAGCGATGCTTGGGCGCGTGTGCAAGCCGGTCGGGCCCCAGTCTCGCTCTACTTTGCATTGATTGAGAAATTGCCCGCCTCCACGGACCTCGCCGAACGCGAACAGATCATCGGTGTCTTGGATTTCATCAACCGTCTACTGATCGGCACTCCCGGACACGAAACGTTTCAGCGTTACGCCCGATCCCTTTTGCGCCCAACCTTTGACAGGCTGGAATGGCAACCCAAAGCGGAGGAACCGCCGAGCGCGGGAACCCTGCGCGCAAGCTTGATCAGCACCCTTGGAAATTTAAATGATCCAGAGGTTATCGCCGGCTGCCGCGAGCGTTTCGAGAAATACCTGGCACATCCCGCATCGCTGCCACCGGATCTCCGTGCACCAGTTCTGGCAGTGGTCGGTCGCTATGCTCAGGAAAAGACGTGGAACAAGCTGCACGAGCTGGGCCTGAAAACCACCAGCATCGAGGCGAAACAGAATTACTACAATGCGCTCGCTTGCGCGACTGATCCGAACTTGGCGAAGAAGACGCTTGCGATTGCGCTCACTGACGAATTGCCAACGAGTCGCGCCGTGTTTCTGGTTACGCGCGTGGCGCGTGACAGTGGTCACGCGGACCTCGCGTGGGAGTTTGCCAGGGCGAATATGAAAGCGCTGCTCGCCAAAACCGATGCGGCTGGTACGAACCGATATGCCCCGGGTCTGTTCACATTTTTTTCGGACGACTCGCACGCGAAGGAATTAGAAACTTACGCAAAAGCGAACTTGCCCGCTGCGAGTGCGCATGACGTGGCCAAAGCGGCCGATGAAATTCAGTTTCGTGCCGAATTCAAAAAACGCCTGGCGAATGAACTAAAAGCCTGGATCGACGGGAAGACTAACCACCGATAGCACGGATGCCACAGATTCATCACATGCAGCAATGAAGCGGCAGCTTGCGAAGATTTTTGCTCGTTCTTGTCCTCGTCCTCGTGCTCGATTCAGCCCATTTCGATCACGAGGGACGACGACGAGGAGGAGGATTGGGTTGCGGCGGAGCCGATCCGTGTAATCCGCAGTTAATCTTTGTCCGTTTGCTCCTGCTGCGGGGCGATCCACAAACGCATGGGAATCATTGAAGATTCGACAAAGCCGTGCTTCCTGAAAAACGCCTGCGCCACATTTTCCGGGCGGTCGGTTAGCAGCGTGATTCGCAGGAAATTTTTCTGCTTCGCAAAATCGATTGCATGTTCGAGAAGCTTGTTGCCATAGCCCTGACCTTGGTACTGCGTATGCACCACCAGGTCCTCCAAAAGAATGACAAAACCGCCTTCGGCCGTGCTGATGGTGAAGAGCAAATTGATCATGCCCACGATCGCACCATTGCGGCGCAGCACGAACACGCGGCCACGGCTGGGTTGTTCGAAAATGAGCCGCAACCCGCGGAGCTGTCTGTCTTTATCGGGACGGAAGTCGCTCTCTTGAGCGAACAATTCGCCGAGCATTTCCGATAGTTCATCCAGGTCGGCTTCGGTTGCCGGCTCGATTACGACATTTTCTTTTTCGCCCATTAACTCAGGCTCGTTATTTCAAAGATGCGCCGTGTTGGCAACTTGTAAATTACGCGTCTTGGCCTAACCACGAATAAACACAACGAGTCTTCGTCCCATTAACCTCGTCCTCGTCGTCCTCCTCGTAATCGAACTGCGCAAACACAAAGACACGGGCCCGCTGCACATTGACAATTCTGCGCGTGTCCCTACTGTAAGCGCTCCCGCAGCGGTCCGATGTTATGAAACGCACTTATCAGCCATCAAAACGAACACGGAAACGTCAGCACGGTTTCCGCGCCCGTATGCGGACTAAGGGCGGCCGGACCACTCTTGCGCGCCGGCGCCAACGCGGTCGGAAGCGCCTGCTTCCAAAGGGCGTTGGCAGACACTACGCACGGCACACGCAAGCGTGACGTCCGAAGTTCGAAGTCGGCGACCGCTTATTGGTCGCTAGCGTCACCGCCAGATTTCGTTCCAAGCACGCAGCGAAATCCGTAAATCACATCGCGCTCATTGCGATCAACTACATTTCGATACGAGGATTGCATTTCGAGACGATTGCTCGTCGCCCACGAAGCACCCCGCAGCACCCCCCAATCGCGACCGCTTGCGCTGCTATCGCCTTTATACGTGTCGAGGCACCATTCCCAAACGTTTCCGCCGAGGTCGTATATGCCTATCGAGTTCGACTTGAAACTCCCGACCGCCATCGTTGCACTGCGACGTCTTCCCGATGTTCCCGCATAATTTCCTGCGTCGTTTGGCGGAGGCCATTGTTTGCCCCACGGAAATTCGTTTTTAATCTTGCCGTCGCGCGCTTCGGGAGTCGAACCGCTTTCATTCGCCAAACCAACGGCCATGCTCCACTCTGCATCAGTCGGGAGCCGATAAGCTTCTCGATCGTCAATCAGGTTTTCGTTGCGCTCTTTTTCGGTCAGCCATTTGCAAAATGCCATCGCGTCGAACCAGCTCACTTTTACCGCTGGATCACTTGCTGTCTGATGGAAATCGGGCGGGTCGTATCGCCGCCCGGTCGCGCGGCAAAACGCTTCGTAATCTTGCATGCGCGTTTCCCAGATCGAAATCTGAACCTCGCCGAGCGGAACGAACTTCATGCCTAACGAATTGGTGAAAGGTTGCCCTGGTGTGGGACCGAGGCTCTTTTCCAACCGCGCCGCAAGAAATGTTTGCTGTTGCGGCTCGACCTCGCCACTGACCGAGCCCGGCTTGTAACCGGACAGGCGCAGCTCGTACGTGACGTCGCCTGGCTTCACTTCCTCGATCACCAGCGGCGTTTGACCCAGCTCTTTCCCGTTCGCCATCACGGTCGCACCGCCCGGCGCGCTTGTGATCTTCACGCTGCCGTTTGCGAACACAAAGTGCATTGCGTTGTCTCGTTGCGCGACGACGTCAATCTTTTGCTGTTCGTCAGGCCACCCGTCCAAGTGTGCGACCAGTTCGTGCGAACGCGCAGGCAGATCCAGACGGAGCGGCGTGCGCCCCCGCGGTTGTCCATCCACGAAAATCTCCGCGCCGCTGGGTTCGCTGGTAATCTTTGTAAGTGCCCTAACAAACGCGAAGGATTTGTTTGTCGTGTCGCCGCGCTGCACGTCGACGTCGTCGCGCATTTCCCAGTCGCCGTGGCGCGCGATAATCGAGTATTTGCCGGTTGGAAGATCAGCTACGGTTTGCGGCGTTACGCCTTCGCGCGAGACCTGCCCGTCCTCGCTTCGCATTGAAAACTGTGCGCCGGGTGGTTCGGATTGGATTTCAAGAGCTCCTTTGCTTCGCACAAGTCGAAACGGCGCCAGGTCTGATAACTGTCTGCGTCTGAAGTCAACACTCGTTTCCACCGGTTCATATCCCGGGCTCATGATGCGCAGGTTGTATTTGCGGGGTTCCAAGTCTGCGAATGTCGCCGGGCTTTTTTGCGCATGATCGCCTAAAACAACGAGGGCTCCGTCCGGCTCGGTCCGTATCGTCGTTTGCAGGTGAAGACCACCGCTCGGTTGTGACGGCTTTAGCCAAAATCCGATTGCGACGACCAGAAAAACCACGACTGACAGCGCCACCAGCAAAATTTTTGGGCGCGATCTTCGTGGGCGTTCACCGTGCGCCAAGGCGGCGAGGTCGCGATGCATTTCCGCCGCCGAGACGTAACGTTTGTTTGGATCGTTGGCGCATGCTTTCACCAGCACGTCGTTGAGTTGCAGCAGGCGTTCGCGATCTGGGCGCGTGCTCAATTGCGAGTCGACTTCCGGAAAATCGAGCCGGTCTTTTCCGGTGCAGGTTTCGTAAAGGAGTTTCCCCAGACTATAAATGTCTGCGCGTGGCGTGCCCGGTCCTTCCGGCGGTACGTAACCTTCCGTTCCAACGAATGATCGCTGTCCGCTGGCCGCCACCAATCCGATGTCGGCCAGCTTCGGCACACTTTCGCTGAAAATGATATTCGATGGTTTGATGTCGCGATGGGTCAGCCCGCGTTTGTGCAATGCTTCAATGGCTTCCGTTAGCGAAAGCCCGAGCCTTATCGATTCGTCGGCGGACAGACGTTTGTGCCGCGCGAGATCGGTTTTCAGAGTGCGCGGTTCGTAACTGCCAATATCGATCTTGCGGCCATCCAAATGATCGTCCGCCAGCTCCATGCTGTAATAGAGATAATCGGCAGTCCGTCCGACGTGCAGGATGTTGATAAATCCGGCATGCGCGCGAGAGATCGGCTCAAAGGCTGACATCCCTTCGAATTCCCGGAGAAACGCGCGTTCGCTGTCGAACGTGCTGCGGTAAACAACTTTCACAGCGCGGAACGCACCGGTCACCGTGCGTGCCAGCCAAATCTCGCCGTAAGCGCCGCGCCCGATCACGCGCAGCAGTTCGTGATCGGGAATAATTGGTATCTGAGCCGTAACCTGGTCGGGAATGGCCGATTTTACACAACCAGCGGAGGCGAAGCAATTCTGGGAACGACGGTGCTTCCCCGGTAAGTATTTCGCGCCAACGGCGCCCCATTCACCGCGAGCCCGGGGCAGCGCCCCAGGGTCTATGGAATCCGCAAAAAGCGCCAGCGCTGAAAGCGCGATTCACCGCTGACGCCATTTCGGTTTCATCATTCGCGTCATGCCTGGTTCGCTAAGAACTGAGTCGCGCTTTCAGTGCTCGATTAGCTCGACAATCCGATTCCTGGGGCTACGCCCCAGGCTGACATGAGGCAGCGCCTTTGGCGCTAAAATACATGTCCAAATCGCAGAGGTCATGAGGGC
>JBKPBJ010000368.1:0-5271 GCA_046726875.1 Verrucomicrobiota bacterium | reverse complement strand
GCGACTTCCACGCCCAGATCGCGCACCTCCTTAATGCGTTCGGCGATCTCCCGCACGACCGATGGCGAAATGTTGTCGCGTCCACCGCGCTCCTGGACGGCTTCGCCGCTTAGCTTAAGCACGATCCGCTCATAGACTGGCGCTTCCGGTTCCATAGCCGCTGGAAAAACATCAAACAGAAGACATCGAGCCTTGAAAAGCACAAACGCGAATTGAAATGGGGAGCGCGGGCATGTTGCCCGCTTTGTCCGGCATTCTGCCGGACAGTGTAAGATGGGCGCATGACCGGAACGGGTGTGAGTCCACGTGCAGGCGTCCTACAAAAAGGTCGCCGGCAAAATGCCGGCGGTGGCGGGCAGAATGCCCGCGCTCCCCTCTTAACGCCCGCGCACAATTGCGCCATGCCCACGCAAGAATTCCTCAACGCTCATTCGCCGTTTTCCTTCAAGTTGAACTTCGGCGACAGAAAGTGCGCCTTTGCCGGCGGCAACGATCAGGTCTTTGTCGCTGCGCAAAATCTCTCCGGGGTGGCCATTGAGATCGACAACCGACGCCGAAAAGATTTTGAAATTTTGATTACCGAGTTTCATGAACGAGCCGGGCCACGGATTGTACGCGCGAATTTTTCTCTCAATCGCTTCGGCTGATTCGGACCAATCGATTTGGCCATGTTCACGTTTCAGCTTTGGGGCATACGTCGCGCGTGCATTGTCCTGCGGCATGCGCGGCGCGCTCCCGGCTGCAAGCAGTGCTAAAGATTCAATCAACGCCTCCGAAGCAGTCTGCGAGAGGCGATCATGCAACGATCCACCGGTGTCGGTCGGCAGAATGTCAACTTTGCGCTGCAGCAGGATATCGCCAGTGTCGAGTCCTTCGTCCATGTACATCGCAGTGATGCCCGTCTCACAATCCCCCGCCGCGATTGCGGCCTGAATCGGCGCCGCGCCCCTCCAGCGCGGAAGAAGCGACGCGTGCAGATTCAAACAGGCCAGAAGCGGAATCTCGAGTACATCACGAGGCAGGATCTGGCCGTAAGCAACGACCACAATCACATCCGGCGTAAGGGTGCGGATCTGCTCAATGCTCTGTGGATCTTTAATCTTCGCCAGCTGCAAGATCGGCGCGCCCGGCCCGCCTCCGCCGTGGACGGGCTCCGCCGTGGCGAGCGGTCGCGCCCTACCAATCAACGCCTTCTTTATCGGGGGCGATTCGATGCGCTGCTCGCGACCGACCGGTTTATCCGGTTGAGTGACGACCGCAACGACTTCGTGCTCGGAGCTTAGCAATGCTCGTAGCGTCGGCACGCCGATTTCGCCCGTGCCGATGAAGACGATTCGCATTCCTCCAAAAGCCATCTCCTCAATGGTAGGGACGGACCGCCGGGCCGTCCATCCCTGTGGCGCGCCCGGCTCGCCGGCCGTAGCCGTGGCAGAGGCGGCCGGTCGCGCGCTACGACCGCGTTGTTTTTGGGAATTTAGCGAAGCCGAACCGACACCGGCGCACGACGTGTTCTGCCGGCCGTTGCCTGCGCCATGAGTTTCTCGCCGGCTGTCACCTCACGCCGGCCTACGGACGATCCACATTCCGTGCAGAGATAATCGAAAATCTCGCGGTCAGGCAGGACTAACAAAAGCCGTTCGCGTACCGGCATCGCGGCTTTGCATTTGTCGCAATAAAGACTGGAGGCAGTGAAGTTTTCAAACTGCTGCTGGTTCATACGCGCCGTCGTTCACGCTCTTTAAGATATCGAGCAGAACTTTCACGGGCGGCTGAGTGGCGTCAACCACGGTGACCAGGTCTTTGGAGTAGTATGAAAGCACAGGCCTCGATTCCCTCTCGTAGATGTCAAGACGCCGCTGGATCACTTCTTCGTTTGCGTCGTCGAGGCGATTCTCTTTGAGAGCGCGCTTCTTCAGCCGGTAAAACAACGTCTCGCGATCGGGGCAAGCGAGATGAAACACTTTCTTCACGTCGATCATGTCATACATGATCTTGGCCTGCCCAACGTTTCGCGGAATCCCGTCCAATACGAGCGTGTCGATGTCCGGCTTGAACTTGTGCGCTTCTACTGCCGCATCGATGGCCTCCCGCCAAAGCTCCACTGTGATGTCATCCGGCACGAGCTGCCCTTTGCTCGAGTATTCAAGGAAGGCTTTGCCGACCTTTGTGCGCGTGTCGATGGAGCGGAATACGTCGCCACAAGCGCAATGATAGTAACGCGGGATCGTGCCAAGCGTTTTGCCCTGCGTGCCTTTGCCGCTGCCCGGCGCGCCAAAAAGGAGAAAGGTGTGGTATCTCATCATGAGGAAATCGCTTATACCGCAAGAGCACTTCGCTCGACAAGCGTCATCCCGAGCGAAGTCAAGGGAACCCGTGGCATCACGGAAAGTTAATCAACGGGATCTTTCGACTTCGCTCCGCTTCGCTCAAGATGACGAAGACACTGCCACGGGATCTACATTCACCCGTCGCCCGCCGCGATCGAAGCGCACGCTCCCGTCTATCAGAGCAAAGATTGTGTAATCGCGACCGAGCCCAACGTTCTTCCCCGGTAAAAATTTTGTGCCGCGCTGACGCACAATGATGTTGCCGGCCACAACGATCTCGCTGCCGAATTTTTTCACACCCAGTCGTTTGCTGACGCTGTCGCGCCCGTTTTTAACGCTGCCTTGTCCTTTTTTGTGAGCCATATTTCAGTTCGATGTTGGGCGTTGAGCGTTGGACGTTTACTCTTCGCCCTTTTTAGTTCCCGACTTTTTCGCTCCAACACTGATGCTTTTGATCCTGACCCGCGTCAATTTGCGCCTGTGGCCGACCTTGCGGTGATAACCTTTGCGCCGCTTGTATTTGAACGCGACCACTTTCTTGTCCTTGCGTTGTTCGACAACTTCAGCAGTCACCTTCGCTCCGGAGATGAGCGGGTTGCCGTGAGTCACGTCTTTTCCATCGGCAAACAACAGTACATCACCAAACGTGGCAGTTTTGCCCGGTTCGATATCGAGAAGATCAACATCGAGGGTGTCGCCTTCCGCGACGCGAAATTGCCTGCCACCAGTTCTGATGATTGCGTAAGCCATAGTTTCTCTGGGGAGAAAAAGCCGCCCACAATTCCACACATGCCTCGGTTTGGCAAACAGAAACCCCGGACGCCTAGCACGTAAAGGCGGCGCCTCTCCCTTCGCAAGGGAGAGGAAGGAGGTGAGTTGATTCCCGCAGGCCGGACGCGTGTCGTTCGAACCCCTCACCCCAGTTTACGCAACTGCTTTGATTGGTTCGCCGACAAGTTCCTTGTATAGCGCTTCATAACGCCGCGCGGACACGTCCCACGAAAAATTGCGGGCCATCGCGCGTTTCATCAGCTTCGTCCAAAGGCGCTGGTCGCGGAAGGTTTGACGCGCCCGTTTCACTGCGTCCCAGAAAGCGCCGCTTGAATATTCGTAACACAGAAAACCATAACCACTGTCCATTGTTGGATCGTAATCCTCGATGATCTCCTGAATTCCACCGGTCACGCGCGCGACTGGCAGTGCGCCATACTTCAAGTTGTACATCGCGCCCAAGCCTGCCGGTTCGAAGCGAGATGGAATCAGGCTGATGTCCATGCCTGCCTGAATCAGGTGCGCCACTTTCTCGTCGTAATCTTTTTGGTAAGCAAACTTGGTTGGAAATTTTCTGGCCGTGACCGCAAGCGCCGTTTCAAACGCAGGGGCGCCTTCGCCGAGGATGATCAAGCGAACATCGTCCCAAAGTAAGCGATCAAGCAGCGGCACGAGGATTTCGAACCCTTTTTCCTGGACTACGCGAGTGACCATCCCGAAAATTGGCCCGCGCGGCTCGGGCGCGAGGTTCATTTGCTTCAGAAGCGCCTCACGACAGACTTGTTTTCCAAGGAGGCGTCTCGCATCGTAGCGCGCGGGAAGCAAACGATCGGACGCTGGACTCCACCGCGTGTAATCTACGCCGTCTAAAATTGCGCTGAGCCGATGCGCATTTTCGCGCAACACTGCATCCAGACCACATCCGCCTGCCGGCGTCAGGATTTCGCGCCGGTAGTGTTCGCTGACTGTGTTGATTCGGTCGGCGTAAAGAATGCCGCCTTTAAGAAAATTTAGCCGTCCGAAAAACTCTACGCCTTGGAGCGTAAAGAATCGGTCCGGCAAATTCGTGAGGTGAAAATCGAGTCCCCAAAAACTGCCCTGATCAGCGACGTGATGGATGGTCAAAACCGTGCTGAAGGGCAGGCCATGTGCATGCACGAAGACCGGCATTAACGCCGCCGGCCAATCGTGTACGTGCAAAATCTCCAATTGCGGCGTCAATCGCCGGGCCAACTCCAGCGCCGCCTTGGCGAAAAAAATAAATCGCGCAGCGTTATCCTCGTACGGCTTGCCACGTTCGCCGTAAATTCCAACGCGATCAAAAAATTCATCGCAGCGGATGAAGAACAACTGCACGCCGGTTGAGCTGCGGCCTTCCAGGTATCGCGCAACGCGAGTCGTATCGCCGACTTGCACCTCGACAGTTATGCCAGTGTCCTTGTTGTTAAACCTGTGGTTCTCTCGAATCTCGCGGTAGAACGGCAGCACCACGCTCACCTCCTGTCCACGAGCACGCAGCGCGCTCGGCAACGCATCCATCACATCGACGAGCGCGCCCGCCCGCTGTAACGGCGGCCCTTCCGCGCTGATCATCAGGATTCTCATTTGATAACTGAGGTTAAAAAGTTACAAAAGTTAGATAGTTAAGTCAGAACATTCGCGGTTCATTTAACCATGTAACTCTTTTAACTTTGTAACGAATACTCCCGTTTCACCCACTCAAGCGCTTCATCGGCCGTCCGCAGGCTTCCCTCCAGTTGTCGCGTCTCAATCGCCTCCAGAATCTCGCCAAACTTGGGACCAGGCTTGAATCCGAGCGCAATCAAATCGTCGCCGCGCACCAGCGGCGGCGGAATGATCGGTTCGTTGGCGAATTCTTCGCGTTTGCGCAGCAGAAATTCGTAGTTGTCCAGCATGCGATGACTGCTTTCGCAATCAACCCGGTGAAGTTCCAGTTCCTCATTAAAGGTCGGTCGCGCCATGAACCGCTTCAATTTCGCGACTCGCATCTTCGGCGTGTCCTTAAAAACCATATGTTGCCTGACCATTTCAACTGTCGCTTCAATTTCAGCGCCTGAGAATCGCAAGCGCCGCATAATCGCATCGGTCATTTCCGCACCGATGCGGTCGTGTTCGTTAAAACGGATCCGGCCGGTCTCATCCACGCGCGCGG